>JAHBXU010000820.1 GCA_019636315.1 Planctomycetaceae bacterium
CGACAACGGGTGGATCAACTTGCCGGATGCCAGCGCATTCGCACCGAAGTCGAAGAAATCCCAATACGACGGCGGCGTGCGGACGCCCCTCATGGTCCGCTGGCCGGGACATGTGGAGCCGCGGTTGGATCGGGAGCATCTCGCCAGTTCGATTGATCTGGCGCCGACGATGCTGGCGGCGGCGGGGTTGGAGCCGACAGACGACCTCCAGGGAATCAACCTGATGGACGCGGAGGCCGTCTCGAAACGGCAGGCGATCTACGGGGAGATCTTCGAGCACGATATCCAACACATGACCGATCCCGTGCCGAGCCTGCGGTTCCGGTGGATCATTGAAGGGCAGTGGAAGCTGATCGTCCCGCATTCAGGCCGCGAGCCGTCGGCGGCGGTCGAGTTGTATCGCATCACGCAGGACGACACGGAAGAACGCAACGCCGCACGGGATTATCCGGAAGTCGTCGCCGACCTCACGTCAAAGCTCGACGCCTGGTGGAAACCCGACGCGTCGCCTTAAGCCAGCTTCGTGTTCTGCGTCAGGATGCGGAGTGTCAAACCGCGAAGACGCCAGGAATGGGCGGACGCTGCGGTGCCGACCGCGGCGCCAGCGGCTGCCAATCAGAACGTGTGACGAGACTCGGTCTTTTTGACAGATGTTCCGAAAGCCCCGATTCTCATCACGCGCTCTTTATCCCTGGCGAACTCGGCGCCTTGGCGGTTTATCCAAAAAGCGATCGGTCTTATCTGCGCATTGTTCTCAATCACTGGAAGTCGGTTGCCATTCGTGGGAATCGCAATTTCGGTCGCTTGAAACAGTGTCTGGCATCTGCCATAGTCCAGACCTTCGCGGCGGACGCAATCTCAGGGTCTGCGCGTATCAACGGTTGCAACGTAGGATCAACTGGACTACGGGTTTGATTGCATGACGCCCCTGCTGGCCGACGGAACGATTTCGGGATACCTCACCGAAGTGCTGGGTTGGCCTGAGGTGTGGGCGCTGGTGGCAGCCGCGACGGTTCACGTCATTCTGTTGGGGACGTTCTTCGGCCTGCCCGCTTTCGTCGGCATCTGGGCGGAACGCAAGGTGGCGGGCCGAATCCAGGACCGGCTCGGTCCCACGCGGGTCGGCGGTCGCTTTGGCTGGCTCCAATCGCTGGCCGACGGCGTCAAGCTGATTCAGAAGGAGGACCTCTGGCCCCAGGCGGCCGACGCGATGCTGTTTCGCGTGGCGCCGTATATTGTGGTCATCGCGTCCTTCACGGCGTTTCTGTTTCTTCCGTTCAGTGAAGACTGGGTGGCTGTCTCGCTGGACGTCGGGCTGTTTCTCGCGCTCGCGATTCTCTCGCTCGAGGTGCTGGGGATCATTCTGGCTGGGTATTCCAGCGGCTCGAAGTGGTCGTTGTTCGGCGGCATGCGGGAGGCGGCTCAGATGGTGAGCTACGAGGTCCCGCTGGGAATCACGGCGGTCATTCCCGTCATGATCGCCGGCACGATGAACCTGAATGAAATCGGCCGCATGCAGTCGGGCTGGTTCTGGAACTGGTTTGTGTTCCGCGATCCCTTCACGATGTTGGCGTTCTTCGTGTTCTTCACGGTCACGCTGGCCAGCAATAAGCGGGCGCCCTTCGACCTGGCGGAAGCGGAGAGTGAGCTGGTCGGCGGGTTTCATACGGAATACAGCGGCATGCGGTGGTCGTTCTTCTTTCTTGCCGAGTACGCCAGTATGTATTTTGTCAGTGCTCTGGGGGCGCTGCTGTTCCTGGGAGGCTGGTGGACTGGCATCCCGGTGATCGACGATTTCTTCCGCACGAGTGATTCGGCCGTGGTTCAGTACCTGGGCCGCGTCCTGGGATTTGCCGTGCTGATGGTCAAGGCGTCCAAGTTGGTCTTCCTGCAGATCTGGATTCGCTGGACGCTGCCGCGGCTGCGCATTGATCAGGTGATGACGACCTGTCTGAAGTACCTGGTGCCGATCAGTTGTTTCCTGTTTCTGGGGGCCACGATCTGGTCGCTTGCCTTTCCGGGTCGGGCGGCCTTTCTGCTCGAATCGGGCTTGGGAGATCGCGTGATTTCTGACGTGGTGCCGCACCGTGAAGTTGCGGGTGATCATCATGCGGCGCTCGGCAGCCTGTCCGGAGAGTTGCAGGTGGAAGATGCCAGTGTGCCGCTGGCCCTGAATGGGGGAGGGCCGCAGTAATGGAGACAGCGCTGTTTACTGTGTTTGCGCTGGGTGCCTGTGGCGGGGCGCTGGCGGTCGTGCTGAGTCAGAACATTGTGCGAATGGCGTTCTATCTCGTCATTTCGCTCGGCTCGACGGGAGGTTTGTTCTTTCTTCTGGGCGCTGATTTTGTGGGCGCAACCCAACTCCTGATTTACGTCGGCGGCACGGTGGTGCTGCTGATCTTTGGTGTGATGTTGACGGCGAGCGGTCCGTTTCTGGTGATCAAGACGAGTCCGGGCGATCTGGTTCAGGCCGGCGTGGTTGGAGGTCTGTTTCTAGGGCTCATCGTGTTTACAGTGTTGCAGGTGGATTGGCAGGCCAATTCCCTGAAGTTGGAGGGGCGCTATGGTGCGTCTCTCGTGGATCAGCCGGGGTTTAACCAGCAAGGGGAAGGCCACACTG
>JAHBXU010000821.1 GCA_019636315.1 Planctomycetaceae bacterium
GAGCGTGAGCGACGGGACAGCATCAGGAAGGCTCTCTCTTGACGTCAGGGGACGACGTCGGCGGACTCGTGTTTCACCGACTCCGACTCGGCCAGCACACTCTTGCGCATCGAGGCGACATGAGCGGCCGTCATGGGTCCCAGCTGAAAACTCGTTCCCCACCAGTTCGTCCCGAAGCCCCCCGTCACGCCCTCGGCCGAAATTTCGCCTCCACTCCCGAACTTGTCAGCAACACTGACCGTCACTTCCGACGGCGGCGTCCCGTCGAGAGCAATCACGGCGTACCGCACTTTGTTGGCTTCAAACCGATGTGTCACTGGGGCAACGTCCTTCTGCGACTCGGCCCGACCATCAACGACGAAGTGGCAAACGACGGTCCGCCCAACCGGCGCCGAAACCTTGAACGTGATGACCGACGGCCCGGAAAGCCACATCACCAGCAACATCGTACACAGCGCCGCTGTGAACGCAGCGAGCGCGGAGATCACGCGGGTTGGCGTGAAAAACGATCGCGACGGTCGAGAATCGCTGTTCAAGGATGTCACTCGTCAAGCTCTCGGCGATCGGTGTGAAACTCACAGCATCGTTTGCGTCATTCGCCGCAGGGAATGGCGATGTCGGATGGTACCCAATGTGGCATGATGCGGCAGCGCCGGAGATCTCGGGTCCAGAACAAGCGATCCCTGCATTATCCTGGAGTCAGCTGAAATGAGAAAACGCTCCGACGATCCGCGATCGGACTGGCGTCCGGTTCTCGTGCCGCAGCGTCGGCATGACCGGCGAGGTCGCTGAGGGACAGTCCCATGAAGCGGCTTTCGTCTCGACACGCCAGGTCTTTCGCGGCGATTCTGAACAACTGGGCCGCGCGACGGGCGTGTCGCGCGCGGCCTGACAAGGAGCCTTCGAGTGTTTTCACCCCGGCGGCCGCCAGTTTGATGAGTCCCTTGAAGAAATCGGCGACCGGGCCCGTGCGGCCGGCGGCATGCCACAGGGACTCCCAGACTTCGTGGGCTTCCCAATAATAACCGTGATTGAACAGGTCGATGCCGCGGAGATACGGGCGGCATTGAGGCCAGTCGTCGACGAGCAACTCCACCCGCCCCGGCTCGTCGCCGTACATGTGACCCGCCGGGTCGCGGATCGGATGCGGCGTGCGGCCCGACACGTATGTATAGGGCGGGAGCGGGACGTCCGGCAGATAGCGGAGTAGGGCCATCACAATGACGACGCGAACCAATCGCGATTTATTTGTGGTCGCGCTATCATAGCAGTTAGACTCGAATGCATAAGCCGCACATTTTACAGGTGTGGCAAACTGCCACTCGGGAGACGTTCGCATCCGAACGTTTTGTATGGAGGACTCCCCATGTCTCAGTTACCCGACCCGCTCGATCACCGTTCGGCCGATCATCTGATCGAAGATTTGTTTCTGCAGCGCTGGTCCCCGCGAGCGATGACCGGCGCCCCGCTTCCGGAACGCGAACTGATGCGTCTGTTCGAGGCGGCACGCTGGGCGCCGTCGACCTACAACGAGCAGGAGTGGCGGTTCCTCTATGCGGGCCGCGCGAGCGATCATTGGCCGACGTTCTTTGGGCTGCTGACCGAAGCGAACCAGTTGTGGTGCCAGCAGGCGGCCGTGCTGATCGTCGGTCTTTCATGCCGCATTTTCTCGAAGAATGGCAAGCCGAATCCCGTACATACGCTGGACTGCGGCCTTGCCGTCGAGAACCTGCTGCTCCAGGGGGCGGCAATGGGGCTCGTGTGCCACGGCATGGCGGGGTTTGACCGCAGCAAAGCCAAGGCGGCGCTCAACGTCCCCGAAGAGTATGACGTCGAGGTGATGATTGCGGTTGGTCTGCCGGGGAACCCGGACGACCTCCCGAAAGATTATCGAGACATGGATCGCAAACCCACCAGTCGCAAACCTCTTGCGGAAATTGCCGCCGAAGGTCGCTTTGCCTTCTGAGTCGGCGGTAAGCGAATCGACGGACGGAATTTGCGAATGATGGCCCGGATCGTGGATCGTCAACGCACCGACGGGGCGGCTGGCTGCGGGCGGCCAAAGTAAAATCCCTGGAGGTAATCAAAGCCCAGGTCACGGCAGCACTCGGCTTCCTCACGTTGTTCGAGGCCCTCGGCCAGCGCTGAAGTCCCCATGTCGTGCACCATGTCGACCAGCGTTCTGAGCATCCGCTGCTGCGGTTCCGGCGCGCGGTGAATGTTGCGAATGAGTCCAATGTCGAACTTGAGGAAGTCCGGCGGAGCCTGAACGAGTTCGACCAGTCGCGAGCGGCCCGCGCCGAAATCGTCGTAAGCGATGCCGATCCCCATCTCGCGAAGTTCCGCGATGAACCGGCGCACGCTTTCGAGATCGTCAATCGCCCCTTCGTGGATCTCAATCACGAGTGGATGCTCAGGAGCCCGTTCGAGCAATGGTCCGAGCGACGGCAGGACGTCGATTTGCAGACTTTCCGCCGGATGCGTGTTCAGGAAGATGCGGCTGCCGGCTGGGAGACGTCGGGCGAACGCAACGGCCCGGGCGCGGCACATCAGGCTCAGTTCAACCTCACGACTCATGAGCCGCGCTTTCTCGAACATGCGGCTCGGCTGTTCC
>JAHBXU010000822.1 GCA_019636315.1 Planctomycetaceae bacterium
ACTCGGTGGGCTCGCGCTATTCGGCGAATTCGTCGAGTTCTTCGGGAGTGCCTCGAAAGCCAAGCAGTATGGAGCCAGCCGCCGGGCGCTTGTCCTTTCGGTCATCGGCGCCATGTTTGGTGCAACCGTCGGAGGAATGATCGGCTGGCCGCTGGGACCGATCGGAGGCGTGGCGCTCATTGTTGTCGGCGGGGCCGCCGGAGCCTTCGCCGGCACCTACCTGGGAGAAACCTGGAAGGGCCGTCCGCGGCACGAACGGTTCGCCGTCAGCCGCGCGGCTCTGTTCGGGCGACTGTTTGGAACAGCGGGCAAGCTCATCGTGGGAATGGTGATGGTCTGCCTGACGGCGATGGCGTCGTTCTACTTTTGAGGGGCAGGCGATTTGCCCGTCTGTTCGCGGAGCGCGGCCTCCAGTTGATCAAACTTCTCCTTGAGCGCGGGATTGCCAAGTTCCGGGTACAGCACGCGTGTGACGCCAATCAACTTGCGAGCCGCGTCCGCGTCTCCCAGGCGATGGTTGCAGTTGGCCAGTTGATACCGGGACTCCAGCCATTCGGGAGATCCCTTGCGCTGCAGCCTCTCCAAGGCCTGCCACTGTTTCAACGCATTGCGAAGGCAACCGATCGTCCCGCAGGCATCATACAGCCGCGCAAGCGACTCGATCACACGGACATCCTGCGGACGCTGCCAGAGCATCTTCTCATAGACGGCCGCCGCTTGCGGATTTCGGCCGAGCGCGGCATAGGCCTGGGCCAGGCTCTGGTCGAGTTTCCACTTCTGTTCATCCGTAAACGCGTCACGCTGTTCATCCAGTCGTTGTGAGACTTCAAGTTGCAAGGTCCCAACCGTCTGTCGATGTTCGAGTGCGACACGCTGCGCCGCATCCGCCAGTCCGCTCAGGATGGTGAGCAAACGATCGGGGTCGTCGCTATTCCACTGTTGAACGATTTCGCGGGCCTCATCAAGTCGCCCCTGCCCCGCCAGGCTGATGATGCGCAATTGGGAAACAGCCGACGTCCGCGCGGAAGGCTCCCGCGCGACCGTTTCGCCACGATTGGAGCCATTGCCCGCCAGTATGGGGGCACTGCGCTGGACACGTTCGAGTAATCCATCGGCCCGATGAAAGTCCGGCGTGGGTTGGCCCAACAGCAGCCGCGCCAATCGCCAGGCAACCTCCTGTTCAGAATCGGAGAGGGCTTCGGTATGCGGCGGGAACGACATCGTTGCGGTGGTGAGGGCGGCAACGGCCCGCTGTTCCCAATCCGCGGTCGATATTCCCCGATGCATGAGATCCGCCATTCCGTCGTCATATACAATGGCGATTCGTGCTTGCGCTTCCGGCCCGCGGCTGCTGTCGGGGGGGATGGATTCCAGCAGTTCGACGGCGTCCGACCATCGTCGTTCGTGTTCGGCCAGCCTCGCCAACATCCATGTCGCCTCGACGGCCGTTGCGGAACCGGCGAACTCGTGCCGATGCGCTTTCAACTCCGCCTCATAGGCCCCACGTCGCTCTTCGTCGGGTTTCTGCTCATACTGTCGGCCGAATGCATAACCGCGGAGCAAGTGCGCGTCGGCCGCCCGCGCGGAATCCGGGTAGCTATCCAACAGACCCGAGAGCGTTGCGATGGCATCGTCGTATTGACGGACTTCAATCTGCAAGGTCGCCAGCGTGACGGCCAGCTCGGCCGCGAACTCCCCCTGTCCCGATCGATGTGCTTCGGTTACTGCTTGGTAATAAGCAGCGATCGCCGACGCCAGGTCGCCATTTCTCCATGACCATTTCGCTCGCCGAACGCTTTCGGCAAGTTGAGGTCCATACGTCTCCGCTTCTTGCGCGGCGTCAATGATCACGCGGCCGCGGACTCCCCAGGCCCCGGCGAGATCCGCTGCGTAGGAGTTCGCTTCCGCCAGCAACTCTTTCGCCAGGGACAGTTGATTCTTCTCGAACGCGATCTGCCGTGCCGCCAATAAGGTCTCAATCATGAGATACCCGAGCTCATCCGCGTCGGTTCCATGCTCGCGACGATGAGACTGTAGACGTTCAAGGGCCGCGTCCGGTCGTCCGGCGTCGAGATCGGCCCGAACCCATTGGGCGACGGCGGCGTCTCGAATCTCCGTTGGGGGACCTTTCCCCAGGAGAGCCGTCACAAGGGCGCGCACGCGATCGAAGTCTCCCCGGAGCCGATGGACTTCAATCAATAGCACCTCGGCCAGCCAGGCAACCTCATCCGGTTTGGGAGTCTTCGCAAGCTCCTTGAGGGCCGCATCCGCCTGATGCAACGCTTCCGCGCGATCGGCGCCAGTCGGCAGCACCTTGGCCAGATCGACCGTGGCAACGGCCAAGCGAAACTCGACGGCCCGCCGCAGGTCGCGAAACTGATGCGGCGGCGGGAGCCGGGTGTCCTGTCGAGCGCCTGCTGACGGACTGAGCGCCGCCCGCATGCGCTGCTCCAAGTCCGCAGGCAATGGTTGAAGCAGCAACCGAGCGGACCGCAGGATGTCGGCGGCCCGCTCCCGAGCCGCAGCGTCCAGCGGGAACAATTCCGACTGCCAACGCAATTGGGCGCCGTGCTGCGCCTCAACAATGGCACGTTGTGCGGCGA
>JAHBXU010000823.1 GCA_019636315.1 Planctomycetaceae bacterium
CCACGGAGATCAACCAGCACGGCCTGGACGTTCTCGAAGAGTTTCGGAATCTCCGCATCGGTATTCTGCTCGGGATCAAAGATCCCAGCCGCGATCAGGACGTTCCGCTGTTTTTTGAGCGACTTATTGATGTCGATGCGCGGCCGCAGCAACACGGCGGCGCCGGACACCAGAAGCGAACAGACGAGACATAACAACACCGCCACGATCAGCGTTCCGCTGACCGTGTTGGGCTTGAGCCAGTTGCCGCGGCGTGTTTCGGACGCCGGCGGCGCGTCGATCTCTGCTTCAGCGGGCACTGCGGGCCTGCCTCCTCTTGATATTGGCCTGCACCACCACATAGTCGATCAGTGGTGCGAACACGTTCCCCAGCAGGATGGCCAGCATGATGCCCTCCGGATACCCCGGATTGATCACGCGGACGAGCGTCGTCGTCACTCCGACGAGTGCCCCATAGGCCCACTTGCCGGTATTGGTCATGGCGGCCGACACCGGGTCCGTCGCCATGAACACCAACCCAAACGCAAATCCCCCCGTCACCAGATGCCACATCGGCGTCATGTGAAACATGGGATTGTCACTAAAGTTCCGCAGCGACCAGAATCCCCAGGCGGAGAGGAACCCACCCAGCAGGACCGCCAGCATGATCCGCCAGGAGCCGACTCCTGTCCCGATCAGGACGAGTGCGCCGAACAGACAGCACAACGTCGACGTTTCGCCCATCGAACCTGGAATCGTGCCGAGAAATGCCTGACTCCAGGAGATTTGCAGCCCCTCGGTGACGGCCTGCATATTGACCGCCAGGGGAACATTCGTCGCCCCCTCGGCCAGTGCGATCGGCGCCGTCGCCATCGCGCCCAGCGGAGTCGCTGCGGTCAACCCGTCGACCGCCACCCACATGGTGTCCCCCGCCATACTCGCCGGATAGGCGAAGTAGAGGAACGCTCTCGCCGTCAATGCGGGATTAAGAAAGTTCTTCCCCGTCCCGCCGAACACCTCTTTGCCGATCACCACGCCGAAAATGATGCCGATCGCCACCTGCCATAGCGGAATCGTCGGCGGCAACGTGAGCGGGAACAGCATTCCCGTCACGAGGAAACCTTCGTTGATCTCATGCTTCCGGACCGAGGCGAAAATGGCTTCGCACGAGCCGCCGGCGATTTGTGTGACGAGATAGACCGGAATGAAATACAGCGCCCCGTGCAGCAGATTGCCGAGGATCGACCCGGGGTCGTACGCAAACGGCAGTCCTTCAAGAACGGCCGCCCGCCACCCCATCGCCGCCGGCTGGGTGATCTGCCCGGCCTCCACGAGACGCTGCAGAGCCAGATTGGCCTGCAGGCCCGTATTGTACATCGCCATCACGATGCATGGCCCCAGAGCGACCACGACCGTGCTCATCATCCGCTTCAAGTCCATCGCATCGCGAACATGCGACGGGCCGGGCGTCACCTGCCCCGGCGTATACAGAAAAGTGTCTGCAGCCTCATAGAGAGGATAGAAAGACTTGAGCTTTCCTTCCTTGAAGGTCGGCTCCAGCGAATCGAGGAATTTGCGAAGCGGCTTCATGCTTGTGATTGGCACGCGAACAGGGGCGAATCGTGTCAACGACCGATCGCCGTCCGTCAATGACCCTTACCCTTCTTTCTGGATGGCGCTCAAGGCCTGCCGCAGCAGCGGTCCGTACTCCGCCTTGCCGGGATCGACGAATGTGCACAACGCGATATCGTCTTCATCCAACTCCAAACAGCCGAGCGCCTGAGCCTGATCCGTGTCGCCCGTGAGCAACGCCCGCAGCAGAAAAGTCGGCAGAATATCCAGAGGCATCACTGCCTCGTACATGCCGATCGGCACCATCGCCCGGCGACTGCCATTCGTATTTGTCGTGAATGCAAAACGGCGCGCATCGGCCGCAAACCCCGATGCGTACACGGGCTTGACCGAGAACTTATCGAATCCCGGCATCTGCCAGCCCAGAAACTCGCGCTCCCGTCCCTCACGGATCACCGAAATCTGGACGTGATACCGCCCCAGATAAGCCGCCGACCCGACCGCCTTTCGACCAGACAACACCGACCCGGAGATCACGCGATTCTCACCCGGCTTGAGTTGGCCGTGGGTTAAATCCTCAATGCTTGCCCCCAACCGCGTCCGCAGCAAACGTGGCTCCACAACTTGCGGCCCCGCCAGCGAGACAATTCGCTCCACCGACAGCCGCCCTGTGACGAACAGCTCGCCAATCGCCAGCACGTCCTGATAACCGATGTACCACACCTGCCGCCGGTCACTCACCGGATCCAGGAAGTGAATGTGCGTCCCCGGCAAACCGGCCGGATGCGGACCCTCAAACTCGTAATGCGAAACGAATCCCAAGGCCTTGCCGGGAATATCGACCCCAGGCGCGGTGCACAGATACACGGCCCCTTCCGTCAGGTGCCGCAAGACCTGCAGCCCGTGCTCGAAATACGGCGCCCGCTCAGTGATCACCAGCTTGGGCGAGGGCGCCAGTGGATTCGTATCGATCGCCTGAACGAAGATTGCATGCGGCTTGGAACGCGGAGAAGGCACTTTGCTGTACGGACGCTGGCGAAGCGCCGTCCACA
>JAHBXU010000824.1 GCA_019636315.1 Planctomycetaceae bacterium
CTCCGCATAGATCGACCATTGCACTGTGAAGTTGCCGCCGCGACGCAGGTCGTGATTGGCGTCGATGCCCCAGGACGCCGTGACGTGATCAAAAATGACATGATCAATGTCATCCGTTGTGATGCAATCGGGCCCCGACGGCCGGGGCTTGTTCTCGTCGCCCAGACGAACGCGCAGATATCGGACGATGATGTGCGATGCATTCTTGATTCCGAAGGTTTGATCCTTCAGGCAAATACCGTCGCCCGGCGCCGTCTGGCCCGCGATCGTCAGAGACGAAGTCTTGATGAGGAGCGGGGATTTCAGCTCGATGGTTCCGGAGACTTCAAACACAATCGTCCGGGGCCCCGTTGCCGAGCGAATTCCTTCGCGAAGCGACCCCTCTCCGTCGTCGTTCAGGTTGGTGACAATATAGACGTCGCCGCCGCGTCCCCCCTGGGCGAAACGTCCGAATCCTTCCGCACCAGGAAACGCGATCTGTTCCCCCGCGGAGCCCTTGGCGGCGAATCCCAGGGTCACGATCAGACCGGCCAAAACCAGACGTCGACGCATGATGGTTGTCCCTTCAGGTTGAACGTTGTTTCTGTCGTCATGCGGGGAGCGTGTCTCTTCGTCAGGAGGGGCACGGCCGCACGATGTCTGAGACGGGATTCAGAGACGTTACGACAAGAGAAGACTCACCAGCGAGGTTATAGCAGATCTTCCCTGCCCGGTTGCAGCCACTCCCAGCCGCGAATCCCCGGCGGGCGCCTTGTCGAATAAGGCGATTCGTCATTTGCGGCCACGTCATTGGCGTCGGCGTCGCGGGGAGTCGTCTGGTCATTGGCAGGTCGCAGCCGTCGGCCGATTCACTCCGCATTGTGGCGGGCGGACGCTAATCGCTTTGCTCGAACAACGCTTCTCGTCCAGCAGCCGATCAGACATGATAGATGATTGAATGAGAAGTTCCGGTTGTCCAACCTGTTCAAGTCCAACCTGAGGGCTGCTGACGTGGCGCAAGATGTGTACCTTCAACTCGGCAACATTGGACGTTGCGAGATCCTCGCGCCAATTGGGGAAGGGGGAATGGGGATTGTTTACCGCGGGCGGCACCATGACCTGGACCTCGATGTCGCCATCAAGTTTCTGCGCTCCCATCTGGTGGATGAGCCTCAGTCGTCCAATCGGTTTTTGCGCGAGGCGCGCCTCGCCGCGCGGATGAGTCATCCTCACATCGTTCGTGTTTTCGACTGCGGAGAGTCGGGCGGCCACTACTATATCGTTCTGGAACTGATCGACGGACAAAGTCTGGCCGACCAGGTGGCCGCGCAGGGAGTGCTTCCGGTGGGACGGGCGTTGCAGATCACGGAAGCCATTGCACGGGCGCTCGATCATGCGCGTCGAGAGGTAGGCCTCATTCACCGCGACATCAAGCCGTCGAACATCCTGATGACGGCCAGCGGACAGCCCAAGCTCGCCGACCTGGGACTGGCCAAGTCCATTGATGCCGATGCGATGAAAACGGCCCACACGGCGGCTGGGACCGTCTTCGGCACACCGGCCTACATGCCCCCGGAACAGTTCGTCGACGCCAGTACAACGGACCATCGCGGGGACATCTATTCGCTGGGAGCCACGCTGTATCATGTGCTCGCCGGACACCCACCCTTTGAAGGCCGGTCCTACTTCGAGATTCTCAAGCAGGTTTCCGATGGGGATCCACCGCCCCTTCCGCGGCATGTTCCGCTCGAAGTGCAGGAGGTGATTCTGCGGATGATGGCGAAGCGTCCCGGCGATCGATATCAGGATTACACCGAACTGATCGAATCCCTGCAGTCCGTCCAGCGTTTGCCCGACGACACGGAAGGACCAGTTGCCCACGGGACGAGGACGGCGTCCATTCCCGAAGCCAGGACCACCGGCCGCCTCATCCGCCCCGCGTCGCCTGTCGAAAACCGGGTGCTCATTGTGGTGGACATTCAGAACGACTTCTGTCCCGAAGGCGCGCTGGCGGTTCCGGACGGCGACAAAGTGGTCTCCGTCATCAATCGCATCTCGCGCCGTTTTTCACACGTCATCCTCACGCAGGACTGGCACCGGGAAGATCACCTGTCATTCGCGTCATCGCACCCCGGAAAGAAGCCGCTGGAAGAAATTGAACTCCCTTATGGTCCACAGATCCTCTGGCCGGACCACTGCGTCGAAAGGACGCGCGGGGCCGAATTTCATCCGGATCTCGATGTCGAACATTGCGAACTGATCATCCGAAAAGGCTACCATCGCGAAATCGATTCGTACTCGGCGTTCTTCGAGAATGATCGCCAGACGCCGACGGGCCTCGCCGGGTATCTCCGGGAACGCGGATTGACTCGCGTTTTCATCGTCGGACTGGCGACCGATTTCTGCGTCGCCTATTCAGCTCTCGACGCGCGGCGGCTTGATTTCGAAGTCACCGTCATTGAAGACGGCTGCCGCGGCATCGACATCGCCGGCTCACTCGCGGCCGCCTGGGACCAGATGGAAAGCGCCGGCGTCATTCGAGCCTGACGATCCGGGACGGTTCAACGCGTACATAACGACGCCGCGTCAGGTGGGCTGGCTCTGCCCGTGTTTCATTCTC
>JAHBXU010000825.1 GCA_019636315.1 Planctomycetaceae bacterium
GGACACAGGAAGACTTCTCGCACATCCTGAGGGAATCCAACGATGGCGAAGATGACGTCCGACTGCTCAGCGACCTGCTTTGGGGTCTCGGCCCATTGGGCGCCCTTGTCGAGCAGGACCTGGGCCTTTTCCTTTGTGCGTGTGGAAACGGTGGCCTGAAACCCCTTGTCCATCAGATGGCCGCACATGCTTCGCCCCATCACGCCGGTGCCGATCCAGCCGATGCGTGTTTTCCCCGGAGCGATCGTCGGTGACGCCATGATTTCTCCTCTCTGTCGTGATGAGTTTTCCCAAGGGTCAGTATAGCGGCTCGCCAGAATCCTGTCTGGTGAGGGACCGCTTCGGAACACGTGTTGGGTGCGGGGGGGCGCTGTTCGGCACCGGCCTGTCGCCACGTGGTCCGCCGGAGCGGCATGCACGACTTCCGAGCGCCGTTCATCCGCGCGCGATCTTCACGCAAAGCGATCCCAGTGCGGGGACTCGCGGATCGGACGCTGCGGCAATCCTGACTCCGCGACCAGAAAGATTGGCGGTGTCCGAGCGCCTTCCGGAACGAACGTCGCCCGCTCATAATGCGAACTCACTGCGGTGACTTCCGCGACAGTGATCCAACTGGTCATGCGGCCGGATGGAGTCGGAAGTGAGCGTGTTGCCGCAAATTGAGAGGGAACAATTGATGCCGCGATCTGTTCCACCGTCCCGATTTCATGGGATGATGCCCATTCTGCCGACCGCCATCGATTCCTCAGGGATCATTGATGAAGCGAGCCAGCGGCGGCTTGTCCAGTACTGCCTGCAGTACGGAGCCGCGGCGATCGGCCATTTTGGAATTGCCTCTGAGTTTCACAAGATTGGCGACCGCGATCGACGCCGCCTGACGGAGATTATCGTCGATGAGGTCGCCGGCCGGGTCCCGGTATTTCTCGGAGTCACCGCACTGGGAACCGGGACGGCTGTCGAACTCGCGCAGCTCGCCGAGGAACAAGGGGCCGATCTGATCATGGCGGCGCTTCCCTACATGAACGTTCCGGACGCGGCCGGAGCGTTCGCATATTACCGCGCCCTTTCGGAGGGGACCCGGCTGCCGATCATCGTGCAAGACACGCCGGCCAGTTCGTCCGTGCTCACTGCAGATCTCCTCGTCCGGATGTTCGCCGATATCGACGGCGTCCTGCATGTGAAGGGGGAGGGCCGCGATTTTCTCACCAAGACGGCTCATCTGCTGGCGGCGGCGGACGGACAGATCTCCGTCATCGGCGGGGCCGGAGGACGCCACTTGATTCATATGCTGCGTCTGGGCGTCACCGCGTTTATGACGGGGACAGAGGCGCTGGACCTGCACGGCGGGGCGGTCGATGCGTATCTCAATGGCGATGAAGAGGGCGCGGCGAAGATCTACTTCGAGCGAATCCTGCCCTATCTGATGTCCTACCTCGATTACTCGGAGGAGCTTCTCAAGGAGATGCTGCATCGCCGTGGAATCATCTCGCACCCGGCCGTGCTGGACCCGCCCGCGATGGCCCCGATGAGCGACGTCGAACGCCGCGAGTTCGATTGGGTGCTGGAGCGGATCGGCCTCGGACCAGTCTGACACGCGTCCCGTGAGTCGCGACTGCGTCAAGTTTTGACGAGTTCGAGCGTACACCACAGGCTGGGATCGGATATGAACGGAAACTCCGGACCAATGCTGAGCGTTTGCAGGCCAAGTTCTGCATCCTGCAGCGCATAGAAAAATCCGAGTCGCGGCTGATGGTCCGGGTCGTACCCGTGAAGCGCTTCGGACGGAAGCCAGGCCTCCAGCGTATATGCTTGAGCGCTGATGTCAGCATGGATCGGCAAAAGGTCCGTGTCATAGAGCGGAGAGTCTTCGCTGGCGCGGGGAACAGGCCACAATGTGGCTGCGGGCCGGTCGCCTGCATCTCCCCCGCCACTGGGAAGCAATTCAAACAGATGGCAAAAGCGGCCCGCGCGATGCACCGACTGCGTGCAGCGGGTGTCGATCCAGACCCTTAAACCATCAGTCACTCCCAACCGTTCCGGATCGCACACCGGCCGTTGCGATTTGCCCTGCACGCTCACGCTGATTCCCAATCCACGATCATTCCAGGCGATGCGAACATCCCCGAAGGCCGGTTGCGACTCCAACCCCGCGAAATTGGGGAGCGTGCACTCCGCGGGGAGATTCAACAGCGTCTTCCCGCGGCGAGGCAGGCCGCTGACGTGCTTCGCGGTGAACGAATAGCGGAACAGAAACTCGGGGGGCAGCAGTGGACTCATGGCGCGCCACCGGCAGGCGCTGCCGGTTTTGCGGCGGCCTCGATCAACCCCAGGATCTTGTTTGTCCGGTTTTCCACTTGAGCGTCGTCGGGGGGGAAGTAGCGGAACTGCTCTTCGTTGACCGGTCCGTCGAGGACCACGTCGAAGAACTCCAATGAAAGCAACACCGGATAGGGCGGCGTCGCGGTGGCCGACGGCTTCTTCAGATAGGCAATTCGCGTCGGAAATTGCGTCTCCTGATCGAAGTAGATCCGAACAGCGTCGGGGACATAGTCGGGCAAAGGCTGTCCATTGTCCCCTCCCAATCGACGTCGGTAGTC
>JAHBXU010000826.1 GCA_019636315.1 Planctomycetaceae bacterium
GTCGCCCGTGATGCGGATGACATCCGCGTGCAACGGATTCTCCGTGCGGTTGACATGCTTGACGAACTCGGCGAGACCATCCTCGTAGTGAAAGGTATCGGTCTGTCCGCTGCGTTCATCAATGATCTGGATGCGAACCCCCGGATTCAGAAACGCGCAATCCTGCAGTCGCTTGTGAATCGTGTCGTAGTTGAATGTCGTATTCGGGAAGATGAGCGGGTCCGGCTTGAACGTGACTTTGGTGCCGCGCTGGTCGGTGGCCCCCAGTTTGGTGAGGTCGGTGACGGGCCGTCCCTGGGCGAATTCCATCATCCACACGTGCCCGTCGCGGCGGACCTCGACTTCGAGCCACTCGCTGCAGGCGTTCACCGCCGTGACGCCGACACCGTGCAAGCCGCCCGTCCCGGTCGCGTACGCCTTGCGGTCGAACTTCGCGCCCGCGTGAATTTCTGTAAAGACGACCTCCAAAGCCGAGCGGTTGTCGTGGTCTTCCATGCGGCCCACGGGAATACCACGTCCGTCATCCGTCACAGTGACGGATCCGTCTCCGTGGATTTCCACCTTCATACTGGTGGCGAAACCATTGACGTATTCGTCCAGCACGTTGTCGGTCACTTCGTACACCAGGTGATGCAGGCCGGAGAGATCGGTCCCGCTGATGTACATGGCCGGACGGTGGCGGATGCCTTCGATCCCCTGGAGATGCTGGATCTGGTCCGCGTCGTAACGGTTTGTCGCCGACGGAATGTCGCTCTGGTCAGCCAAGTGATCGTCCTCGTGTTGCTGTGAATCGTCGTTGAGGCGGACGCCCGGTAACTCGCAGTGCGAGCGAGGAACGCCGCTCGACCGCCTCGCTCACGCTGCGGGTTACGATGTGCGGGCACTCCGCAGGGAAAACTTCAGGTCGCGAATCCGCAAATCTGCATGCTCATTCTTCAGTCGCTCCAGGAGCGACCACTTATGGAAGCTTTCCAGCTCCTGGAGCAGGGCCGAACTGGAAACGGCGATGTGGAGTGAACCATTGGTAATCCGTTGGACACGCGTTTGCCCGGCGATGAAGTCGCCCGCCACCTCGCGCCACACGTCCTGCATCTGCCGCCCCGCCTGGGCACGGCCAAACCCGCGCAGAGCGAAAAGCTGCGACAAAACGTCACCAACATGCTGCGGCTGATCAGACTGCCGCGAAGAGCGAGGCTCCATATGAACCGCCATTCCTGCTCAAATCGTCCCGCACCACCTCACGCCCGTCCGTCGCGGGACAACGGCATAACGACATAGGTGTAATCTTCATCGGCGCGAAACACGGCCGCGCTGTTGGCGTCGATCAATCGCAATGTGACCTGCGATGCGGGATCGAGCACCTTCAGAAAGTCGGCGATGAATCGCGGGTCGAAAGTGACGACGATTTCTTCACCGTCATAACCAATGGGCATCTCGATTTTGGACGTCCCCACGTCGGCCGCCTGACTGCTCAGCCTCAGCGTGCCGGATCCAAATGCGAAATCCACGCCGCGGCTCTCTTCGTCGGTGACGATCATCGCCTGCCGCACCGCCGAGTGGAACGGTCCGACAACCATGTCAATGTCGATGCGGCTTTCGGCCGGGATGACGTCGCGGTAGCGAGGAAAACGCCCCTCGACCAGGCGGCTGTAGATCGTCGATAACCCGGACCGGACCAGCACGTCGTTGTTTCTGACCGTAATGGCCACATCCCGTTCGTCGTCACCCAAACTCCGCTCGATCAGTGTCATGGCCTTCGCGGGGACGACCGGTTCGCCCTGTTCTTCAGTGACGCTCCCGTGGGCTGAACAACCCGCTTTGACGACCGCCAGTCGCCGACTGTCCGTTGCGGCCAGCGTGATAAGCTCCGGCGTCAATTCCAGACGCACGCCGCCCAGTGCGTACCGTGTGCTTTCTGTATCGGCGGCGAAGATCGTTCGCTGGATTAACTGTTTGAGCACGCGGCCGGGAACAGTGTGGTAATCCTCCCCGGAAAAGGCCTCCACATCGGGGAACTCCGCCGGATCTTCGGTGGACAACCGAAACTCACTTTGAGACGTGCGGATCCACAGGGTTCCCTCTTCGGCCGTCAACGAGACGACGTCATCCTGGATCTCCCGCAGAATGGCCGTCATGCGTTGCATGGGGATCAATGTCTCGCCCGAAGAATCGCTCTCGATCTCGGGCAGGTGAAAACGAATGCCGATTTCCTGATCCGTCCCGATCAACGTCGCCTGCTGACCGGCGACGACCAGTTTGACATTTCTGAGGATCTCCTTCGGAGTTCGCGTGGGGACAACGCCACCAACGGTTTGAAAGGCGGTCGCCAGAAGGGTCCGGGGACATCTGAGTTTCATCGCGAGGATCACTTTCGTAACGGCGGTCTGTCCCGCCCGTTTTTCTCAGGGGAGGACTCAGGTCGTCCTGTTAAAGAGCTTTTGAATTGTTGTTGTCGTATTGCTCGCCCCGGATGTGTGGAGACTTTCTATCGGTCTCCGAATTCACTTGGCGATAATGAGTTACGTTTCACAAAAGGTGACCGGTGCTGTCGATAGGCAGTTAATAAACTCTTGACAAGTGGTTGAGGCTCGTTGACA
>JAHBXU010000827.1 GCA_019636315.1 Planctomycetaceae bacterium
CCATACCCTTAGGGCAGACACGATGCCCAGCTCTCCAGGTCGGGCCGTACACGAGCGCAGGACATGCGGGCTCTAACACCGCCTTCTCTTCTCCGGCGTGCCGTGTTCTGCCTCACGCTTTCATTGCCTGCCGTAGCTGCGCAGGGACAAAACTTAAGTGGCGAGTCGTTGCCGAATGGCCCGGAAGGCCAGCTCCATCGGGCACTCGAGCTCTTGGAGGATGGCCAGCTCGACGCTGCGATTCTGGAAGTGGACCAGCTTGTTTCGAAGTATCCCAACTTCCGTATGGCGCACATGTTGCAGGGGGACCTGTTGCTCGCTCGAGCAGGTCGCCCCACGCTTGCGGGTCCGACAGGTGCGGATCCGGACCCTTTCGCGGAGTTACGTGCGGAGTTTCGCGCCCGGGATCGTAATCGCAGGGACCCACCGCCCGCCGGTTTCGTGCCTCGCAATCTGATGCGGCTGACTCCCGGACAGCACGTCATTGTCGTCGACGCAAGCCGGTCGCGCGTCTATCTCTACAATGAGCAGGGTGGAGCGCCGCTCGCGGTGCGCAACTACTACTCGGCGATTGGCAAGCTCGGAACGGCCAAGGAGCGAGAAGGTGACAAGAAGACGCCCATCGGCATCTACTTCGTCTCGTCCCACATTCCAGGGGCGCGATTGCCTGACTTGTACGGCTGGGGCGCCTTTCCCATCAGCTATCCCAACGAGTGGGATCGCCGGCTCGGGCGAACCGGAAGCGGAATCTGGCTTCACGGTGTACCGTCGGACAACTACGCGCGCAGTCCTCTCTCAACCGATGGTTGCGTAGCACTTGCCAACGGGGAACTCGCCGATCTTGCTCCGCGGGTCCAACCAGGCATTACTCCAGTCGTAATCGCCGAGCGAATCGAGTGGATTGCACCTGAAGCCCTTCGACAGGAAAGTGACGATTTCCAACAGACATTGGATCAATGGCGTCGTGACTGGGAGAGCCGCAATACGGAGAACTACCTGGACCACTACTCGCGCAACTTCCGCAGCGATGGCATGGATCTCGCCACATGGAAAGCGCGTAAACGGCGCGTGAACGCCGACAAGTCGTGGATCAAGGTGGAACTTGGATCACTCAGCATCTTGCGCGATTCTGGCACCGAGCCGCTCATGGTCGTGACCTTCGAGCAGGACTACCGTTCGAGCAACCTCTCCACACGTCTGCGCAAGCGTCAGTACTGGGTCCAAGAAGACGGCCGATGGAAGATCGCGCATGAGGAGGGTGTGAGTCGCTCTTCGAACGGGCTGCCTGATTCCTTTCCCGATGGAAGGCGCTATGCCTACAAGTAGCTTGGCAGAGTGTCCCTCAAACGAAGTTACCCTTGAGTTAGTCTGTGCTGAGTTGCCCAGCACGCGGGCACCCCATCCCGGAACAGACCAAGTAGCGTCACGTTTCGCGGTAACTTGCCCCGCAGGGCGCTTTCCACGAGGTCTGGCGCCAGTATCGCTAGCCTCAAGTGGTCGCTGACGAACGTCTTGTGAAGCCCTTCGCGCTGCGCGATCTCCGCGGTATCGGCTACGACCCCGGTATCCAGGAGGTGTTGCCAGTAGATTCCCCGGCCGAGCGCCCGTAAGAGCGTGGTGTCGTGACTGGGCGGTAGTGACGGGCTCTGGCTGCGATCCGTAACGGGATCTACGACGTTTTCAGGCGCGACGACGACCTTTCTGACGCCGCGCCGCTTGAATTGGAGGGGCACATGTTGATTTCCGCGCAGTTTCGACCCAGCATTTTCATCCAGATTTGACCCACCCCATTTTGGCATAGCGGGTTACCCCGCTGTGGATATCTCGGGGGTTTCCCGGGTCTTGCCTCCTTTCGGTTTGGTCTTGCGTGGAGTGGCGGTCAGCGAGCTGTGGCTGAAGCGCCACGAGTCGTTTCCGGTCTCGACGATGTGGCAGTGGTGCGTCAGGCGGTCAAGCAGCGCCGTGGTCATCTTCGCGTCGGCGAAGACGTTGCCCCATTCACCGAAGGAGAGGTTGGTGGTGATCACCAGGCTCGTGCGCTCGTAGAGCTTGGAGAGCAGGTGGAAGAGGAGCGCTCCGCCGGCCTGGCTGAAGGGCAGATAGCCCAGCTCGTCGAGGATCACCAGATCGACGTACATGAGGCGATGGGCGATCTGGCCGGCCTTGCCGGCAGCCTTCTCGAGTTCCAGGGCGTTGACCAGCTCCACGGTCGAGAAGAAGCGTACGCGCTTGGCGTGGCTGCGGATGGCCTCGATGCCGATGGCCACCGCGAGGTGGCTCTTGCCGGTGCCCGGGCCGCCGATGAAGACGGCGTTCTGGGCGCTGTCCATGAAGTGCCCGGCATGCAGTTCGCGCACGAGCGCCTCATCGACACGCGATTGGGCGAAGTCGAATCCCGCGAGATCGCGGTGCATCGGGAAGTGCGCCGCCCCCATCTGGTAGGCCATCGAGCGCACGCTTCTCTCGGCGATCTCGGCGCTCAGCAGTTGCTTCACGAACGCTTCGGGTTCGAAGTCGGTGTGGCGTGCCTTGGCTGCGAGCTCGGGGTAATTGGCAGCCATGCCGTTCAGCCGCAGGCGCTTGAGCATCTCCA
>JAHBXU010000828.1 GCA_019636315.1 Planctomycetaceae bacterium
GTAGAATCAGGGAATGCGCTACCGCTCGCACAATCTGACGCGGCGTGGTCTGCTGGGGCGAGGGATCGGGTTGTCGCTGGGCGGTTTGCATGCCGCCGAGCTGGATCGCATGCGGGCGGTCCTGGCAGCCGATCCCCTCACAAGCGCTGAAGGAAGCGCAAAGCCGCCGGCGCGGTCCTGCGTGTTTATCTTTCTGTTCGGTGGTCCGTCGCACATCGATTTGTGGGACATGAAGCCGCAAGCGCCGGTCGAAGTTCGCGGAGACTTCGAGTCGATCGCCACGAACGTCTCCGGCATCACGTTGTGCGAACACCTGCCGCTCATCGCGCAGCAGATGGACAAACTGTGCCTGGTGCGGTCCATGACGCACCAGATGAACGTGCACGGACCGGCGTGCAGCGAGGTCTATTCCGGCCGTCCGTATTTCGGTCCGCCGGTAACCGACCAGGCGCGCGAGGAAGACTGGCCGTCGCTGGCATCGCTCGTGCATCGTTATGGACGTCCGCGGGGATCGTTGCCGCACTCGGTCGTGCTGCCGTGGTACACGCAGTTCGTCGGACAGGATCGACGCATCGCCGGGCAAACGGGCGGCCGCATGGGAGATCACTTCGATCCGTTTCTTGTCGAAGGAGATTTCACCAGCCGCGACTTCCGGATGGGCGCACTCGCGCTGCCCGGAGACATGAGCCAGGCTCGCTTTCAGCGGCGGCTCGAATTGCGCCAGCGCATCGAACCCTTTGTCGCGGGCGATCCACGAACGACGCAGCAGACGCTGATGACGGAGAGTCACTTCCGCGCCGCTAGCGAACTCGTCGAGCGGACGGAAGCGGCGGGCGTGCTCGATCTGTCGCGCGAGCCGGCGTCCATTCGTGAGCGGTACGGCCTGACGAAGTTCGGACAGAGTCTGCTGATGGCCCGTCGGCTGATCGAGGCAGGGGTGTCGCTCATCACCGTCAATTGGGATGACGACTCCAAGTTCGACAAGGTCTCGCCGCACTGGGACACGCATCACGACAACTTCGCGAAGCTCAAGAGCAACTTATGCCCACCGTTCGACCGGGGCCTGGCCGCGTTCGTGGCCGACTTGCAGGAGCGAGGCTTACTGGAGACAACGCTCGTCGTCGCTCTGGGAGAATTCGGCCGCACACCCAAAATTGGACTCGTCACACAGAACGGCATGACGGAACCGACCGGGCGCGACCACTGGCCGCATGCGTTCACCGCCCTTGCTGCCGGCGGCGGAGTCCGCGGCGGACAAGTGTATGGTGCAACCACTCCCAACGGCGGCTACGTCGCCGACAAACCGGTCACGCCCGCCGACCTGGCCGTAACGATCTTTCAACATCTGGGGATCGATGCGACACAGGAGTACGACGATCACTTCCTGCAGATTCGCCAACAACTCGCCACCGGCCGCGCCGTCGATTTCAGTTGAGCGCACAGCTCACCTCAGACGTCGACGCAGGGTGAGCAGAACCCCGCTCGACTCCGCGCCGACCGGCCGCAGCACATCGTAACCCGAAGCTCAGCGAGAGTGTTTCGCGTCATCCCTCTCCAACGCTTCGAATTACTGGGATTCCGTGTGGACTGGTTGGGGACCCCTGGCTCCTCTCAAAACGTGGACCACCGGAAGCGCAGCGTGGTCAACTCCGTGCGAGCGGCTTGTACTTGACGCGGTGGGGGCGAGACGCGTCTTCACCCAGACGCTCCTTCCGCTGGATTTCGTACATCTTGTAATTGCCTTCAAACCACACGACGCGGCTGTCTCCCTCAAAGGCGAGGATGTGCGTCGCCACGCGGTCGAGGAACCAGCGATCGTGCGAACTGACGACAGCGCAACCACCAAATGTGGAAAGCCCTTCTTCCAGCGACCGAAGCGTGGCCACGTCCAGGTCGTTCGTTGGTTCGTCGAGCAACAGCAGATTGCCGCCCGACCGGAGCACTTTGGCAAGATGGACGCGATTGCGTTCCCCGCCGGACAGGTCGCCGACGAACTTCTGCTGATCGCTCCCCTTGAAGTTGAACCGACCGCAATACGCGCGGGCATGGATCTTCGCCTTGCCGACCTCCAGCGTGTCGCGTCCGCCGGAGATCTCTTCATAGACGGTCTTCTTCGGATCGAGGGCATCGCGCGATTGATCGACATACGCGAGGTCGACGGTTTCGCCGATCGTCAGCTTGCCGCCCGTCGGTTGTTCGACCCCCATCATCATCCGGAACAGCGTGGTCTTCCCGGCGCCGTTCGGACCGATAACTCCGACGATGCCGCCGGGGGGCAAATTGAAGTCGAGTTCGTCGAACAGCAGACGGTCGCCAAACGCCTTGCTCAAGCCTTCCGCGCGGACGACCAGTGTCCCGAGCGGTCGCGTCACGGGAATTTGAATGTCGGCCCCTTCGTCGCGAGTGTCATACTGTTGTGATGCCAGTTCATCGACGCGTTGCAGACGCGCCTTGTTCTTGGTGGCCCGCGCTTTGGGGGACATGCGGGCCCATTCAAGTTCCCGCTTCAACGCCTTCTGCCGTTTACTTTCGCTCTTCTCTTCGACCGCCAGGCGGGCCGCCTTCTGTTCGAGCCAGCCGGAGTAATTGCC
>JAHBXU010000829.1 GCA_019636315.1 Planctomycetaceae bacterium
ATGAGTGCGGCAACAATTGCCAGATCGAACAGGTTCTGCAGTTCGGCGAACAGAGGGGATCGAGTCGCCAGTTCCGGGTACTTCGCGGTGAACGCTTTCGCGAACGCCTGCGTGCTGGCCTTTGTGACAGGAGCGTCCGAGCGCGTGCCTGAGGGCGCGGCGATCTCGTCCTGCGCGTGGAGCTGAACGCGTTGACCGGAAAACTCAAAGACCGTGCGACCTTCATCGACTCTAATGGCGTCGTACCGGGGAGTGAACCACCAGCGCTGAATGCTATTTCCGCCGGGGGTCAACAGCGCCAGATGGCTCGTCAGACCGCGGATGCGAGACGGGTCGACGCCGAGTGCGATCCGTTTCATCCGGAAGTCGGCCTCGACCAGCGTGACGGCGAAGTGCGAGTCCGGCGGAACGCCGAAAACGGTGATCTGCTGGGGGCCAAGGATTTCTGCCATGCGTTCGTAGCGCCGCGCGGCTGTCGCCGGAGTGGTTTCATTGCTGTGATTTTGAACGAACGCCTGCATTTCCGCGAGCCGCGCGGGGACCGGGTCGATCGAACATCCGATGGACTTGATGCCGGCGTGCATGACCTTCAAGGAAACGATCAAGTCGTCCAGGCGGAGCGTCGGGCGACCCGTTGTCACGCCCAACATGCGGCCGTCGGCATCCGGTGCAAAGCCTTCCGCCGGTCCGGCGATGACGAGTTCTCCTCGTTCCGGATCGACCATCAGAGAGTCGATTTGTTGCAGTCCGGCCAGATGACGGAGTGACTCATCAATCGATTGCCCTGCCTGGATCGCCCGGTCGCAGGCGCGTTCCAGACGGGGCAGCGAGATGTATCGCCGCTCCGAGTAGGTGATCAGATCGCCCGCGAGATTCTGTGTGACGAATGTGTCCCGCGCCGCTTGTTGCATCCTGGGCGGCAGCGTTCGATGTTCAATGGAGCTGAGCACGCCGTCGGCATCGATGAGAATGCCGCCCAACTGATTCCCCGCACCAGGTTGATTCCCAATGCCTCCATTGCCGCCGGGCCCGCCGATCTGTGCGAAACTTTCAACGGCGGAACCAAGCAGGGCCCCGATCGCCATCAGTGGAACGAGGACCGCGGTCAGTGTCGCCGCACGTCTCCCGGCGATCGAGCCTCTCCGAACAAGCGAACGATGACGTCGTGCGGGCAAACGTTGCGGCCGGGCGATGGAAATCATCTGCAATCCTCCGTCGGCGGCCCGCATACAAGAACATTCTCGGCCACATCAGGTGAGAGGCATCGTCACCAGTGAACGACTTGCCATCCAAGCTGATTGTGACAGATCGCCGCCGCCGATCCAATCTCAGCGAGGTGGATGGCCCCTGATGCGCGGGGCGGATGCCGGTGTGATCAAGGAGCCTCGATCGTCTCGAATCAGCACGTCGGCGTGCGAGTCTGTATTGCATCCAGTGGGACGCGATCGCCGTCCCCGCCTTCAATGTTGAATGCCGCAGTTCAATTCAACATCACAACAGCACGCGGTGCATTTCTTCGACGGTGGTGACGCCCGCGAGGACCTTTTTCACGGCGGACTGATCCAACGATTGGAACCCGTGCTCGCAGGCGATGCGTGTCAGTTCCTTGCTGGAATGGCCGTGCAAAATGGCTTCCCGGATGTGGTCGTCAACGCGCAACACCTCGAAGATGCCGGTTCGTCCGGAGTACCCGGTGCCAAAGTTTTCCGAATGCGGCACGCCGCGCACGAGTTCGACATCGCCGGATTGTTCCGGGTCCAGGCCGAGGATCTTCAGGGTGGCTTCGTCCGGGCGGAAGGTTTCCCGGTGTTTGAGGCAGACCATGCGCAAGAGGCGCTGGGCAATCACACAGGTGATGCTGTCGGCGATAAACATGGGCGGAATGCCGAACTCGCGGAACACATCGATCGTGGCCCCCGTATCATGGGCGTGCAGCGTGCTGAGCACCTGAATGCCGGTAAGTGCGGCACGAGCGGCGATGTGCGCTGTTTCCGCATCGCGAATCTCGCCGACCATGATGACGTTGGGGTCCTGGCGGAGCACGCCGCGGAGCGCTTCGACGAACCCGAACTTGATCTTGTTGTCGGTTTGAATCTGAACGGCGCCGTCGATGCGGCGTTCGACGGGGTCTTCAATGGTCACCAGGCTGCGATTGGGCTGATTGAGACGGTTCAGAAACGCATAGGTGGACGTACTCTTGCCGGAACCGACGGGGCCGACGCTGAGAACCATGCCGTGCGGAACGCGGATCGCGCTGTCGACAATGGCCAGTTGCTCCTCCTCGAAGCCGACGTCTTCGAGCTGGTTGAAAGTGCTGGTGGCGGGCATGAGGCGAAGTACAATTCGCTCGCCATAGATGGTGGGGCCGCTGCCGACGCGGATGTCGCGCCGATCGCGCAGGACGGCGTTGCCAATGTGGCCGTCCTGAGCGTAGCGGCGTTCGGTGATGTCCATGCCGCCCATCAATTTGAGCCGCGAGATCACCTGCGGGGACGTCGTCGTGTCGAGTTCGAGGATCTCGTGCAGCATGCCGTCCACTCGGAGCCGCACCTTGACGCCATCCGGACGCGGATCGAGGTGAATATCG
>JAHBXU010000083.1 GCA_019636315.1 Planctomycetaceae bacterium
TCCGCAGTTCCCCGGCCTGGCAGACCGCACCGGGGCGACGATTGATCCACTCATCGAGAACGCTGCGTCACGGGGTGACTGGCGGCGGGCCCGGCATTTCTACAACCGGCTGCGCACGATGTTTCCGGAGCACTCCGTCGTGACTGTCTGGCGTGGGCGTTTCAACGAGGCGGCCGAACAGCGTCTGCTCGCCGCCGAACGTGCCCGGGAGCAAGGCGATCATCGAACCGCCATTGCACACGCCGACGAAGCAGCCACGATCTGGCCGGCCGCTCAAAATTTGCGGGCCAGACATCGGAGTTTTGCGGACCGCTACCAGCGGCTGCGCGTCGGGGTAATGAGTCTTCCTTCGATCACCACTGACACGTCCGGGATCGAATCGGCCGACGACGAGCGTGTGAGGCGACTTACGGAAGTCCGGATGTTCGAAGTCGATCGAGCAGATGAAGGCACGGCCCGGTACCATACGCGGTTCTGCGATCGCTGGGAGCCGCTCAATCTGGGCCGGAGCGTCGTCTTCGATCTCCGCAGCAGTCGGCAGCCCTGGGAAGCGCAGCCTCTCGTGACTGCCCCGTTGATTGCCGAGCAGATTGCCAACCGGATCGATCCATCGCATGCCTTATACGACGAACGGCTGGCGAGTTACGTCGGTTCGGTTGAGGTGCACGCTCCGTATTCCTTCACGCTGCGTTTTGATCGCGTTCCCGTTCGCACCGAGGCCGTGCTGTCGATTCCCGTCGTGGGACCGGGTGAGGCACGGAGGGCGGCCGCTTCAACAACCCCTGTCTCGCTCGACGAGCGACGTGCGCCGGAGCAGTCGGCGGGCAACGTCCGCGGTGGGTTTCAATTGAGGGAGCGGAACGACTTCACCGCGGCCTATGAACGCGCCCTCCCGGAACCGGAAGCGTTGCGACAGTATCATCTGGCCGAAGTTCAGGAGCACCTGTATTCCAACGCCGATGCCGCGCTCCAGGGACTGCTTCGTGGTGAGGTGTCGATGCTCGTGCGCACTCCCGCGCCCGTGGTCGAACTGTTGCGGAATGATGAGCAATTACTGAAGGCGTTTTTCGTCGAGAAGATGGCCTTACCGGTGACGCATGTCATCCAGTTTCATCCGCGCAGTCCCGCGATGAAGAATCGCGAGTATCGCCGGGCGCTGGCCTACGCGATCGATCGACAGCGGATCCTGAACGACGTGGTGCTCAAAAGCTCGTCGAGCAATCTGGGTCGCCTTGTCAATGGACCGTTCCCGTCGCGCAGCGACGTCAACAATGCGCTCGTCCGCGGCCGGTCGTATGATCCGCTGAATGCGATTTCGCTCACTCTGGCCGCACGTCAGCAATTGGCGGGGGAATTGCCGCCGCTGCGCATGGCAGTCGTCAATGATCCAGTCGCCCAGGCCGCAGCACAGGAACTGATCGCCTCCTGGGCACGGTTCGGGATTGTCGTTCAACGCGTCGAACTTCCTCAGGGTCCGCTCGTCAAAGGGGGCGGGGAGAGCGTGGAATGGGATCTGTTGTACCGGACTGTGCAAATGGCCGAACCTGCGACCGAACTCTGGCCGTTTCTTACACTGAGCGCGCGGGCGCGCGTGGCCGATCTGGATCCCTTCCCGGATTGGCTGCGTCAGGAGATTATCGCGCTCGATCTGGCGAGCGACTGGAAAGCGGCGTTGCAGTCACTCAATACACTGCACTTGCACCTCTGGGGTGAAGTGATGCTGATTCCTTTGTGGGAAGTCGACGACTACCTGATCTATCGCAAAAACGTGCGTGGCGTCCCCGTGGCGCCCGTCCATCCCTATCAGGATGCGGATCGTTGGATCGTCGAGGCCTGGTATCCGGAGGATGAACCATGAGTTCCTCAACCGCCATCCGGATCCTGGCCATTTCCTTCGCGATGGGAGCTGTCCTCGGCTTTCGCGCCGCTCCGGCGCTACTCGCGCAGGAGACGGCCGTCGCTCCCTCTTCTGCGTTGCCTGTTGTGGTGGATATCCCCTGGGAGATGCGGCCGTACCGTGTGCTGGTCTCACTGGCCACCGACGGCAGCCCCGCGCTGACGGCCGACTTTCGATCACAAATCACGGCGCTGCTCCGGGCGCGGACGGACGGCGTGCTGGGGGATTATTGGCAGACCGAGTTCGAGTCGAACCAATGGCTGCTGCCGTCCCACGGGGATGCCCTTCAGCGGGTGGTGGCGAGTGATGTGGCCGCGCGCTTCGATGCGCAGGAGTTCGACAAGGTCCTGATCGTCACGCTCGCGACCGGTCCACCGCTGCGTTTCTCGGGGCGTGAGTGGGATCGCAGCACGGGGGAACTGGGACCGGTGATTTTTCGGGACGTGGACGATCGGCGGCGCGCGGGAGCCGCCGCATTCGATTTGCTGCTCGAAATGTTCCGGCCGTTGTCGCGTGTGGATCGGTCCGAGGACGGCATCGCCGAGTTGCGCGTGCGCGGGGGAGAATTATTAGCGCCGGAATCATCGCAGGTCCTGTTTCAACCCGACGACCTGCTGGTTCCCTACTTCCGGTACCTCAACCGGGAGCAGGAGGTCCGCAGCGTGCAAGTGGTTCCATGGACGTATCTGCGGGTCGATGAGATCAATCGCAGTCGGATGACGGCGACGATCGACACGGCGTTCGCTGCACCGCTCTCGGGAAGTCGGCGGCGCGTGGAACTGGTGGCGTTGCGTGCGCGCCCGACGTTCGAGGAGACGAAATTGCGATTGGCGCCCCGCAACAATCCCTCGTTGCCACTCGTGGGCGTGCGGGTCAAGGTTTATGAGCCTTATGCTCTCGCCGAACATCCGCCAGCCGCGGCAGCGGCCGATCTGATGACGGATCGCTTCGGTCGTGTGACCATCGCCGCAAGTCCTGGTGATCCGCTGTGCCGGCTGGTTGTCCACAGCGGCGGCGCGGTGCTGGCCAACGTCCCGTTTCTGCCCGGGCTGGTCCGTGAGATCTCGCTGGAGTTGCCCGACGACACGCCGCGGTTGGGGGCCGAGGGAAATCTTGCGATTGTCGAAGGAGAGTTGATCGACGTCGTCACACGCCGGACGATTATGCTGGCCCGTGCCTTGGCCCTCGCCCGCAACGGCGACTACGCACAAGCCGACCAGTTGATGGCGGAGATTGATCGGCAGCCGTCGACGGCCAGTTTCAAGTCGAAGATTCTGGCGATTCGCGTTCCGGCCGCCGACCTGGCTCAGAAGAACCGGGACCGGGCGGCGGAGAAACGCATCCTGGCGATGTGCCGCGAGTTGGAGGAACTGGTTGACCGCTACCTTGACCGAGCAGCCGTCCGCGACGTCGCGGCGGAGATCAACGAACTCCGGAAGTTCTCGGAGAAGGCGCCGCCGCGCGGGTCGACGTGACGATTCGGCGGGGTTCCCTCTTCTGCTGCATCTGATCGCCTGTGCGCGATTGGACGACCGGACGCCATCGGTTCATCGCAGGAAAACCAAGGGCTGGGGCGATTTGATGAGCCGCCGCACTGGGCAGCTTACATTGGTCGACCCCAGCCACCGATTTGCCAGATGGGAGAAGCGGTTAGAGCGGAAGTTCGCCGCAATCGGCAATCGCCAGGACCTTTTTCGTGCGGCCGCTTTGCGATCCTTCGGCTTCGAGCTTCTTGATGATGTCCATGCCTTCGATCACGCGGCCGAAGACAACATGCTTGCCGTCGAGCCAGTCCGTTTTGACGGTGCAGATGAAGAACTGCGATCCGTTGGTGTTGGGCCCGGCGTTCGCCATGCTCAAGACGCCGGGGCCGTCGTGTGTGAATTTGAAGTTCTCATCCTTGAAGCGGTCTCCGTAGATGCTTTCCCCGCCCGTACCGTTGCCGCGGGTGAAATCCCCCCCCTGAATCATGAATTGCGGGATGACGCGGTGAAACTGGCTCCCCTTGAAATGGAGCGGTTTGCCGGATTGGCCTTCTCCCTTTTCGCCGGTGCACAAGGCCCGGAAATTCTCCACCGTTTTCGGAACGTCGTCGCCAAACAGGCCAATGACAATGCGGCCAGCCGGCTTATTGTCAATGGTCACGTCGAAGTAGACCTTCTTGGTGACTTTGCCCTGGGACGCACCTTCCGCCAGCACGTTCGTAGCCGCTGCCATTACACACACTCCTATCATCAACCGCGTCATGTTGTCCTCCTTGGAGAGTCAATTTGCCATCGAGAGGCGGCAGAACACTGCCAGCACTAGTGTGGCAACCCGACGAGCAGATTTCCAGCGGCCGGCCTCGGCGGCAAAACAGCGCTGGCCTCCGTTGGTCGGTCGCGGATCTGAGGACCGCCCACCAACATCGCCATTCAGAGCGTGCCGTGATGCTGCCGCCGCGGATCGTGCTTCCGAAGAATTGACCCCTGAAAGTCTTCGGAAGTCACCCCGTGCCGCGACATCTTCACCGTCAGTTGGCCTGGCCAACAAGGCAAACGGTCGCCCCACTGCGGACACTGGCGGTGAGAAGGCTCAGCAATCCCGCCAAAGGCATGCCGGCGAGATAGGCGGCTTTCAGGCGACGCTGCGTTGACGGCGAGACGCCATTGTCAACTCCATCCTTGTGGAGCAGGCGATACAGCGCATTGCGGGGAGACGATCCCGACCGATTGAGCGCGCTCTGCACCCAGCCGAAAGGATCCTGTCGCAGAGAAAAGTGCTGTTCACGCACCACGTCGAACATAGTGCGATCCAGCAACTGACGGATTCCGGCGACGGGAAAATGGAACAGATGCCGCGGCAGGTCCAGATGGAACCAGCCTGCTCCGGCCCAACGGGCCTGCAGGCTTGAAAAGTTCGGTACGGCGACAATTACCCGTCCACCCGGCTTGACGATGCGATGGACTTCCCGGAGGACTTCCCGCGGGTTGGACAAGTGTTCCAGGACGTGCCAGAGAATGACTTGATCGAAGTGATTGGCCGGATAGCCCACCTGCGTGAGGCAAGGCGCCACCTGAATGCGCGCCCGTGGGTCAGCGCCTTCGACGGCCGCGTCGCTCACATCCATTCCGTGCGTTTCAAATCCGCGATCGGCCAGAGTGTTGAGCAGCACGCCGCGTCCACAGCCGACGTCCAGCACGCGCGCCCCGCGCGGCAACGAGCGAGTCAGCGCACGAACGTGAATCGCGCCGACGCCGCGCACAACGGCTTCCGTCAGCGGTTCGAACTTGGCTCCCGGCGATCCGTAGTACTGAGGAGGATAGAACGCCTTGAGTTCCTGGACGGTCGGCAGCGGATCCAATCGTCCCAAACCGCACTCCTCACAAGTGAGGACGGTGTGGCGCGATCCACGAATCTCAAACGTCGGCAAACCGAAGCGGCCGTCGCACACGGGACATTCGGAGATCACGACCGGGGCACGACGTTCGCCACGCACGTCGATGATCTCGGGATTGAGGTCGATCAGCGGCTCGGGGCGCGAGACACCGAGCCGCGTCAATTCATGGATGACGGTCTCTGCATCGATTTCCGCCGGGCGAGCCTGATGCACCGGTGCAGACGAGGCGGCCGGTCCTTGCAACGCGGACAGACGATCTTCCGCAGTGACGTGTCGACTCGACTTGGCGGTAGTTGTGGTCATGATGAATGGTGCAGGGCGTAGCGGTGATGTTGCGCAGCACCACGACTGCGCGATGATCTTTCGAAGCCTAGCCCGATCGGCTGCACCAATCGGAAACCTTCACCGGGAAGGGCGGGAAAGATGAGAGGCCCGTGCCAATCCGTGCAGTTGCGACGATTCTGCGGGCGATATCAGTCAGGAGCGACGTCGCGTGCTTCGCTTGTCCGAGGGGGATCGGGCCGCCGCCTTGAGAATGTAAGCTTCGGCATCGGGTGTCCGGCATCCTGTCTCACCGTGGTCGACATCGACGCGACCGATGCGGCGCGCCGAAGCGATCGCTTCCTCGCGGAGTTCGGGCCGATAGATACCGATGGCCGTGACGGCCATGTTCATGGCGTGCCGCGCGCGATTCGGCGAATCGTGGATTTGCGCCTCGATCGCAACCAGAAACCGGCGGCACGTCGCATCGTCCACCTGCTGGGGATGATCCTTCAGCAGGCAACAGAGCAGAACATAGCCGCACTGGCGGATGTACTCCTTCCGCGAACGCGTCCACTTGGCGAGCTTTGACTTCGCCAGAGGTGAGCGGGCGATCACCGGGGCGAGCATGTCCGCGAGCAGGGAATATGAGATGGACCCGACCCATTGGTCCGCCGAAGCGGCCGTGAATGACTGTGGATCGGCGATCAGCGTCGCCAGTGTGCGTGCGTCGCTGTTACCGGTGGCCCAGAGTTCCTCCGCGAGCGGGTGATCGACGCCCATCCGCTTCGCGAACGGTCGAAGTTCCGCGAAACTCACGCCAAAGACGTTCTCGCCGGCGCCGTGACGCGCATAGACCTTGCGATTCTGCGCGGTGCCCATGCTCTGCAAAGCGGACATGACCTGTTGCCGCGTCATGGAAAGACATCCCGTGGGAACCGATGAGAGCCGCACACGGAAGCAGGCGAACTGCCTGCCAACGTGTACGGCTCTGGAGAACTCGTGATCGAATCGGGACCGCTGAGTGGTTTGCGCGGTTCTGAGGGATCCTGAATCAGGCGGCGTCGTACTCGGAAATGCGGTTCCGGGGGATGAACGTCGACTCCACGCTCTGTTCGTGATCCAGACGGAACTGCATGATGTAAGCGTCTTCCGCCGTGTCGTCGTAATGCGCGCGGAGCACACGGACGGCGCGAAATCCTTGCGTCTTGAAGAAGAGTTGTGCTTCCAGGTTCCGCTCGCGGACCTCGAAGAGGATCTCTTTGCGCCGCTGCTGCGAGAGCTTGTCAATGAGGCGGACGATCATCTGCGTCCCGATCCCCTGTTTGCGAAATCGGCGTCCTACCGCGAAGTTGAGGATGTTGAGCCGGGACTTGTGGAGTTCATAGATCATGAAGCCCACGATCTGATGATCCCGCTCGGCCACCATGCCGATGCAGTTCCGCTGACGGAGACAACACAGGAAGTCTTCTTCCGTCCAGGCGAACTCAAAACTTTCCTGCTCGATGCGGAGCACTTCCGCCATGTCGCGGCGAATCAGCCAGCGAATCTGAACGTCCAACTGCGAAGAACTGGCGGAACTCACGGCGGCCTCCATGCCAAGGTACCTGTCGCTGAAGGACGAAGGCGTCACGCGACCAGAATGGTCGTCCCTCAGTCGGCGTGAAATTAACACATGTTGAAGGCGAGGTGAAGCCGAGTTTCACCCCGCAATCTCGCGCCGTATGTCTCGCCGAATCACGCTGCCGCAGGCAGATTTCGAGCAGGACAAGGTGTGGACGCACGCCTCAGCCGATCACTGCAACGACGTCCTCGTCCTCGCGAGAGACGGGAGTTGTCGGCAGAATCAGCAGGTGATTGATCACGCGATCGATTCCCGCGCATTGACGAACGAGGTCCGCAATGTCCAGACATTCGTTGTCGGTCTGCATCACGCCCTCCAGGCAGACGCCATCTGGCACACGGCGGACCACCAGTTCCAGGAAATGAACCCCGTCCTGCGCGGTCAGCTTTTTGCGCACGGCCGTTTCGACCGCGTAGGGATGAACGTCGACGCGATGAGGAGCGATGACGTCGACAGAACTTCCCGGCGGTACCGGATCGTCCCAGGCACACGGTGTACGAGCAGCGAAATGGGGCCGCAATGGGGAGCGCGCCATACGTTTCCTCCTTGGGATCAAGTCGCGGGCAATTCGATATTCTGCAGTGAGAGAGTGGGTGCAGAAGCCGCAACGGAAAATGTAGCAAAACGGAGCCGATCCCGCACGCACAATTGGTGCCGTGCCCCACGAATTCTTCACAGATCCGGTCGTTTATCCCGGTTTCCGACCCGGAGCGGATCAGTTCGTTGCCGAAATGACCATCGCGATGGCGAGAAATTGTCAATTTGACAATTCGGCGGGCGAGGTCTCTTTCCGCTGACTATCCGAACAGGTCGACGATCGGTCGGCCACTATATAGATGATGTGGGCGACCGGTGCGGTCGGGCAGAGTGGTCGAGGGGTCAACGCTGTGGGCGTGCAGGATGGTTGCTGCGAAGTCATGCGGCGAGACGGGATTCTCAGCGGGGCGGCTGGCCAGTGCGTCGCTACGGCCGTAAATCGCCCCGCCGCGGACGCCGCCGCCGGCTAACAGGCCGCTGTAGCAGAACGGGTGATGATCCCTCCCGGCCTGATTGTTCTTGTCGATCTGGGGCCGGCGGCCGAACTCACCGACCCAGACGACCAACGTTTCGTCCAGCAGTCCGCGCACATCGAGATCGGTGAGCAGCGCGGCGAGCGCCCGATCGGCCGGTGGGATCAGGTCGTCCCGGAGGCGGTTGAAGTTATTTCCGTGTGTATCCCAGAAGTTCCTGCGATCCTGATGCCAGTTGACGGAGACGAATGGAACGCCGTGTTCAACAAGTCGTCGCGCGAGCAGCACGCATTGACCGTGGATGTTTCGTCCGTATCGGTCGCGATCCTCGTTGGACTCCTGATCGAGATCGAACGCCTGCCGCACGGAGGGGGACGTCAGCAGCCCGAAGGCCTGTTGTTGCTGTCCGCCGACATCGGCCACGATCGGATTCTCTCCGAGCGACCGCTGTTGCAGTTCAATGACCTCGAGCAGCCTGTGGCGATTCTCCAGTCGGCCAGCCGTTACTCCCTCGCTGAGTGCAAGTGCGGGCACCTTCCAGTCGGGCCGGCTGGGGTCGCCTTCGAGAAGGAGCGGGTCGTACGAGCGTCCGAGCCAGCCGCCGTGTTGCCCTGGGGCGCGACCGCCGGGGGCCGCCGGGTGCAGGGCGAGCCAGGGCATTGTAATGAACGGGGGGAGTCCTCCCGTCGCTGGCCGGAGGCGGGACATCATTGCACCCAGGTGCGGCGTGTCCCGTTCGGACGGTGGCTCCGCATCGCTCTTGTTCACCGGCGGTAAATGACCGGTCAACAACGTGTGGGCGCTCGACAGGTGGGCCGGGTCGTCATGCGTGAGCGACCTGACGACGGCCACTTTGTCCATCAAAGGGGCGAGCTGCTGGAAGTGCTCGCAGATCTGCAATCCCGGCACGGGCGTCGCTATGGGCGCAAACTCTCCTCGAACCTCCGCCGGGGCGCCGGGCTTCATGTCGAACGTGTCGAGCTGACTTGGCCCACCCCACATAAAGAGAAAGATGCACCGTTTGGCTCGGCCGCCACCGGAACCGCCCAGCACGGGCGAAACGCCGCCGGCTTGCAGAGATCTCACATACGGCGCCAGTCCACTGGCTCCCAGCAGTCCCCACGTACCAGCACTCAGCACGCTGCGCCGCGAGCAGCCGCTTAATCGTGAGAATTCAGGACAATTGAGACGATCGAATCGGATCGGCAGGCTCATGCGATCTCCAATTCACACCGGCAGGCGGGGGTGGGTCCGGTCTTCAGGCAGGAACCACAGTCTACCACGCGGGAGGGCGAGAGTCACTCCCGATTCTCCTTGAGTTTGGGGTTCGTCCGATGCCGGTCACGATCGCGCGTTCGCTTCTTTTGTAACGATCGCTCAAAAGCCTGCGTCAGATCGACCCCCGTTTGATTGGCGAGGCAGATCACGACGAACAGGACGTCGGCGAGCTCGTCCGCCAGCTCGACGTCCCGATCGCTGGGCTTGAAGCTTTGTTCGCTGTACTGACGCGAGATCACGCGAGCGACTTCGCCGACTTCCTCGACGAGTTGAGCCAGGTTCGTCAGTTCGGAAAAGTAGCGGACCCCCACCTCCCGAATCCACGTGTCGACCTGTTGTTGCGCTTCTGCGAGTGTCACCGGGAATCCTCAGGGATGGCGGAAAAAGAAGGTCGATCGGGGCACGGACGACATCGCCCGGGGATTGTCCGGAGTGCAATTCGTGCAGAACTTCTTAGAATACCTGCCGGACTTGTCTGGAGAATTGCGAGAATGAATGTCACCGTCATGCGGCGGATTCGGTTCAATGCCGGGCATCGGCTGCTTGGGCATGAAGGAAAGTGCGCGAACTTCCACGGGCACAACTACGTTGCGGACTTTTACGTGACGCCCCTCGGGGACG
>JAHBXU010000830.1 GCA_019636315.1 Planctomycetaceae bacterium
CACCAGCGGAACTCGTAGTGGCCTCGCGTTTCCTTGTGCCGTTCATTGACCTGTCGCTCGCGATAGTCGACCAGCGGCGCCTGGCCGAGCCACTTCTCCCAGTTGAGCTCTTTGGGCGGGGCGACGGCGGGAATGACTTCGCTCGTCGGTGCGCCGCCGATATCGCAGGTGATCTTTTTGACGTCGCCAATGCGTCCGTCGCGGATGAGGGCGATGGCCTTGAGAAACCGCTGGCCCATTTCGGACCGCTGCTGCGTGCCGACCTGGAACACACGGTTCGTCTCTTCGAGCACCTTGATGATCTGCCTGCCTTCGTTGATCGTCAGCGTGAGCGGCTTTTCGCAGTAGACGTCCTTGCCGGCCCGCATGGCGTCGATGGCGATCTTCGAGTGCCAGTGGTCGGGCGTCACAATGGTGACGATGTCGATGTCCTTGTTGTCGAGCACATGGCGGTAGTCTTCGTGCACGGTCGCATTCGTACCGTTCTTCTCTTTGGCGACGTCGCGCGCCTGGCCCGCGTGTCCGGAGTCGACATCGCACACGGCGACGCAGTCGGCAAACTCCATTGCATTGCGTCCCACGCTCCCCCAGCGGCTGCCGGTGCCGATGCAGCCCAGCACGGGCCGTTCATTCGCGGCTGCAAACGCGAAACTCTTCGCGCTCGTGCTCGTGAACCAGTACGGCATCACCGCGCCGGCGGCAGCCGCGGTGGACGTCTTGAGAAAGTCGCGACGGGTGGAGGACGGTCGGCTCACGGGGAAGCTCCTCAGTGTCGAACGGTAATGGGCGGGAATGGCTGAATCATCGTGTGGTGTCTCGGACGCGCCGTCGTGAACGTTTCACTTCCCAAGCCGACGCCTCTGGCGTCGAACGGCGGTGATCTCGACGCCCGATGGACCTGCGTCGGGGAGCCAAACGCCGCTCGTCCGACGGCGAAGCCGTCGGCTTGGGAATCACCTTGCGGGTGTTTCAGTTCGTGCCATGAGCATCCGAAATTGAGCACGGTGATTCAGCATGGACACGGTATCCTAACCGAGGCACAATAAGATACGCAAAGGCTGCTCGTTTTCCGAAGGGAACGAAATGCTGCGTCGAACGCTCTGCGTACGGGCTCCACTTATTCCATTGATGTTTGGAGCATTGCTGATCTACGTGCTCAGTTATCCTCCCGTCTTGAAAATGGCGGTCGATTCGGAGATGGATCGCGAAGCAGCGAAGCGGCTCGCCTCTGGACATTCAATCTGTTGGATATATGTGAATACTCCGGATCTGCCGTTCTATCGTCCAGTGATCTGGCTTATCGAGAAGACGCCGCTCGGAATCCCCATATCTTGGTGGGCGCACGTCTGGCACGTCGAGGACCGATGTAGCGAGTGGAAACCTCCAGCTTTCCCTTAAAGCCGACTGGTGCGTTGAACCCACACTATTCGGTCGGGTGGCTGGGGTGCGGTTGGATATCCGATGCGGCTCGACTCTCACAGCCTCAGCGCGATGTCCGCAGGCTCTCCGCAGATCGTGCTGGGGCTGTGCGAGATTGCTTGTTGATCAATGTCTGACCCACAGAGAAGCCGCGACTTGACTGACATGACAAGAGCGCCCCAGCCACTCGATAAGAGCTCCTCAGGCAGCCGAACTCATCACTGGTTTGCTGCGCTGCGCGAATGTACGACCGTCGTGACCGGGGCGTCGAGCGGGATTGGGCGGGCGATAGCGCTGGAGTTGGCGGCGGCGGGGGCGGATGTGGTCGTGCATTACTGGCGGTCGGTCGAGCGAGCCGAACGCGTGGCGGCGGAGATTCGTGAGGTCGGACGCCGCGCGGTCGTCTTGGCGGCCGATCTGGGCGATGTGTCCGAGTGTGAGCGATTCGTGAATGCGTGCTGGAACGGAGAACTCGGTCGGCCGGCGATCTGGGTCAACAACGCGGGTGTCGATCTGCTCACCGGCGACGGGCCGCAGTTGTCTTATGCGGAGAAGCTGCAGCGGCTGTACGAGGTCGACATGCGTTCGACGGCCCTGCTCTCTCGCGACGTCGGACGGCGGATGCGCGAGGCGGGAGGAGGGGTGATCCTCAACATTGGCTGGGATCAGGCGGACCGCGGCATGGAGGGGGACAGCGGCGAGTTGTTCTCCCTCGCCAAGAATGCCATCATGGGGTTGACCCGCTCGCTGGCGGTTTCACTGGCCCCCACCGTGAGAGTGAATGCGATTGCTCCCGGATGGATTCGCACTGCGTGGGGCGAACAGGCGAGCGACGTCTGGCAGCAGCGCGTGCTGCGGGAGACGCCGCTGGGGCGATGGGGGGAACCGGAGGACATTGCACGGCTGGCCCGGTTCCTGGTGAGTGATGCGGCATCATACATCACGGGACAGGTGATCAACTGCAACGGCGGCGCGGTGCGGTAGTTACGTGGTTGAGGGTGGAGGGTTGATCGATGCACAAACACGCATGTCCATCAACGATCAACCATAAACCGAGGGTCTCAGGAGGAAGTCATGTCCGACGAAGCGCTCACACAGGAGCAGATCGACGAAGTGCTGCCATCGCTCCCCGGCTGGGAAATTCGTGATGGATGGCTCAG
>JAHBXU010000831.1 GCA_019636315.1 Planctomycetaceae bacterium
TGAGGGCGCCGCCTGGGAGGGACATTGGGCGTTCGAGCCAATGCGGCGGCCCACACTTCCAAGGGTCTCACGTCCACAATGGACCCGCACGCCGATTGACGCCTTCGTGCTCGCGGGGCTTGATGTTGAGGGCTGGTCACCTTCGGATGAGGCGCCGGCCCCCACTCTTCTCCGTCGCGTCACGCTCGACCTTACGGGATTACCGCCCACGCCCGAGGAGATTGACGCCTATCATCGGGATACATCCCCCGATCGCTACGAGCGACTGGTCGACCGGCTGCTGGCGTCTCCGGCTTATGGCGAGCATATGGCCGTCGCCTGGCTGGACGCGGCGCGCTATGCCGACACGAGTGGGTATCAATCGGACGGACCACGCGATATGTCCCGTTGGCGCGACTGGTTGATTGCCGCGCTCAATGCCGACATGCCGTTCGATCAGTTCACGATTGAACAACTGGCAGGCGACCTGCTGCCCCATCCGACGCTGGAGCAACTGATCGCCACCGGATTCCACCGCAATCACCGGGCGAACTCCGAAGGCGGCAGTCTTCCGGAGGAGTTCCTCGTCGAGTATGCCGTCGACCGCGTCGACACGACCGGGACGGTCTGGCTCGGATTGACAGTCGGCTGCGCCCGGTGCCACGACCACAAGTATGATCCCGTAACGCAGAAGGATTATTATGGGCTGTTCGCGTACTTCAATCAGTTGCCCGAGAAGGGACGTGTGTGGAAGGAAGGCAGCTCGCCCCCCTACATCCTCTCACCGACGCCGGCACAGGAAATGGAATTGCGGGCGCTGGATGCACAGCTGGCCGCCGTGGTGAACGATTGGGAGACCCGGGCCGACGCCCGTGAGCGGGCGCAGCGCGAATGGGAGCGATCAGTGCTTCAGGATGAGTCCGACGCACCCCTCGATTGGACCATTACCGACGGATTGATTGCCTGGTATTCCTTCCAGAGCGACCTTCGTCCGACTGTCGAACGATCCATTCGCAGGACGGAGTCGGTGATCACGTTCCAGCCGGATCAGGCAAATGGCACAGCACAGCAGAAGCAAGTCACGCCCATCATGTCGAGCGGAGAGGCGCGATTTGTCGATGAAGAACGCCCGGCGCTGCGGCTGGACGACGGTCAGTTTGTCGATGCCGGGGATCTCGCGAACTTTGGCTATTTTGAATCGTTCACCGTCTCCGCATGGATCAAGCCGCGCGGCGATTTGAGCGGCGGCATCGTCACCCGTTGCACGGACGACTCCGACCGGGTGGGCTGGGCGCTGCATGTTCAGGACGGTCGTGTCCAGGTGCATCTGACGAACCGCTGGCTGGATGACGCACTTCGTGTCGAAACGAAGACCGCGCTGGAGCCGGAGCGGTGGCAGCATGTGTTAATGACGTACGATGGCTCGCGGCTCGCTGCGGGGGTGAGAATCTTCATTGATGGGGAGCCCCAGGAACTGGAGGTGCTCCTCGACATGATGAACCAGACAATGGTGAATCCCGAGCCGCTGCGGATCGGTTCCACGGGCGCGTTGCAGCCGCTCTCAGCGGACATGGCCGATGTTCGCATCTACGAGCGGGAGCTATCGACCGAGGAAGCCATCGCGGTTTCCGTGCCGGAGTCGATCGACGTGCTGGCGGCTGTTCCACCCGGTCAGCGAACTGCGAAGCAGGCGGCCAAATTGCGCGAGCACTTTCTCCGGGCGGCGGCACCGGACGAAATCAAGGTCGCCTACTCCCGTCTGCAAGAGCAGCAAGCGGAACACGGGCGGTTCGTCAAAACCCTGCCGACGACAATGGTAATGACTGACGTCGCAGAACAACGACCGACGTTCGTCCTGGGGCGCGGCGCGTATGACAATCCGACGGTCCCCGTCTCGGCCGACGTTCCGGAGGCGCTACGACAGTCTCCCGCTCCGGCAGGGGACGACCGGCTGGCGCTGGCCCGCTGGCTGGTCGATCCGTCACATCCGCTCACAGCGCGGGTGGCCGTCAATCGCGAGTGGCAGCGATTCTTCGGCACGGGCCTCGTCAAGACGGCGGAAGACTTTGGCACGCAAGGGGAACGCCCCTCGCACCCCGAACTGCTCGACTGGCTCGCGACAGAGTTTATTCGAACCGGATGGGACCTGAAGGCATTGCATCGTCAGATCGTCACCAGTGCCACATATCGACAATCGTCGGCTGCGTCGCCCGACCGGATGGCGGCCGATCCCGAGAACCGCCGACTGGCGCGCGGGCCGCGATTTCGCATGACGGCCGAGATGATCCGCGACCTGGCTTTGGCAGCGAGCGGGTTATTGCAGGACCGGCTGGGCGGGCCATCTGTGAAGCCGTATCAACCGGACGGTCTCTGGGCCGAGATTTCATCGATCAAAGAGTATCCGCGCAGCACGGGACCGGATTTGTATCGCCGCAGCCTGTATTCCTTCGTGAAGCGGACCGTGGTGAATCCGACAGCGGGTGTTTTCGATGCGACGACCCGTGAGGCGTGCATCGTGCGCCGGAGCCGCACGAACACACCGCTCCAGGCGCTCACGCTGATGAACGACGTGACATTTGTGGAAGCGGCACGCGTGCT
>JAHBXU010000832.1 GCA_019636315.1 Planctomycetaceae bacterium
ACGGCCTCATCTGCGGTTGCGCCGAGTACGATGCCCTGCCGTGCGCCTTCATACGCAGCGACGGATGCCAGGTGCCTGAGCATATTGAGTCGTGAGAACTCGATTGCTGAAAATACGAACAAAAAGAGCACCGGTAGCACGATCGCCAGCTCAACAGTGGTCGCTCCACCACGCCGCTCTGTGAGCGTTGAGAATGATCTGCGGCCTGAAGGGCGGAACATGGAATCAATATTCCTTCATCACGGTGGAACTGCCGCGAACGGTTGTGCCGCCATAGAACCAGACGCGGATGATGGCGTTGGCGGCGCACGGTGCCGTCACTTCAATTTCAATGGGAGTTCCCGGTTCGGCGGCGGCCGGAACGGACGGCGTGAGTTGCACCGCGCCGGCTTGCACCTTTCTTTCCGCCAGCACCTCCTGGCAACGCGCCACCACGTCTTCCGCGGTCGCGTTGGGACTCAGGGCCACGCGGCTGCCTTCGTAGGCGGCCACGGTCAGGGATTCCTTCAAAAAGACCATTGTGCAGGCTTCGATACTGGCGAAGACCACCAGAACCAGCACGGGCAAGCATACAGCGAACTCGACTGCCGCAATGCCCTGCCGCGCCGAGGGGCCTATGGAGGAACTACGATTCATGCGTCACCTCGATCGCCGAGGTCGTCCCGCGTGTTCTCCGATGGACGCGGCGGCATTGGATTCCTGTCGTTCGCAGAGGAGGCTCCCCGATCTGGAGAAATCGCACCCGCCTGGCGAACATCGCTCCGCAGTTGTTCGATTTCCATGAGCAACAAATTCAGAGACGATTCCGTCTCCCGCCAATGGTCACCGTCGCGAAAGCGGATCGGTCCGGGATGCTTGTCCTCCACCAGGGCGCGGAGGTGCGTGCGGAAGCGGACGAAGGGCCCGGCATAGCGATTCGTCAACTTGATCGTGTCCATCACAAACACCGGCAGCAATGCCAGCATGGTGATGAGAAAGGGGCCGAACGCCCAGATCATCTCATCCCATTGCTGAGCAAGCGGGACGGTCGGATTTGTCAGCACCCGCACGACGACGGCCACGAACGTGCCCATCGCGAGAAACGCGAGCCAATGCAGAAGGATGCGTTTGACGACCGTGCCTTGCAGTTGAGGGTCGACAAACCACCGGGACCGTCGATGAGTCGGAGAAGAGTCGGACATCATAGGAGCAAACGAAAGAGAGGGGACGAAGAATGAGCCGCGAGAGGACGCGGCGCCGATCAATCCGTCAGCAGGACGGACATTGCCGCCAGGCGGCGAAAGACGGCTTCGAGCGTTTCCGCATCTGGCGCGTGATAAAACGAGCCGCCGCCGACGGATGCCAGTTCGCGCATATCCTCCTGGTTGGCCCCGTCGCTGAACGTGACCGCGTGGACGATGATCCCCGCATTCGCCGCGGCGGCCGCATAGGGAATCGGATTGTCCGCGGTGTAGTTGCCGTCCGTGAGGACGATCATCACTTTGTAGGCGTTCGGGCGGGATCGGACGGGATCGGTCAACGCGGCCGTGCCCCGGATGACGCCGGAGTGAATCTCGGTGTTCCCTCCCCAGATGGACGTGTTCAGCGTGTTCATCGCGGTTCGCACCACGTTGAGATCACCGCTCAATGGTGCGTCGAGCCGACTGCTGGGCCAGGCGGTGGCCGGTTTGCAGGGAGTCGAGTAGTTGCTGGCATAAGTCGCCATCGCGACGTGCTCGGAAGGCCCGGTGCTTTCCAGAACTTCCAGAAAAGCATCGACGGCGTCCGAAAGCGCCTTCCAGCGTGAGGCGGCATTGGGCGCCTGGCAGGCTCGCGGATCTTTGCTCGACATCAGTGCTGCGCCTTCGGCGAGCGACAGCTTCATCGAGCTGGACCTGTCCAGGACAAGACAGATATCCACATTGGAGGACGTCACTGTCGCGGATTGCGTGGGAGCAAAGCTGGCTCCGTAAAACAATCCACTGGCAAATAATGTCTTGGGGGCGGCAGTGGCCGTCACCCGTGTCGAATTCTTGAGACCGTTATCGACGACAAACTGATAGCGTGCGCCGGGGAACGGCTGGCTCGACCGCCCGAACGACACATCCTCCGCGTCGAGGACTAATCCCTGCCCACCGACCGGATTAAGCAGCGCGAATTCCTGTCCGGCAGCGGTTGCGACGCCTTCATCGTTCGTCACACTGAACGTTGATCCCGCCGCCCGCGCTGCAGCATCCGTGGCCACGCGCAGTTCCGTCCGCATCAACAGCATGTACGCCAGATTGACCGAGAAGAAACACAAAATGAGCACGACGGGTAACAGAAATGCCATCAAGACCAGCACCGCGCCGCGCCGCGACGTCGATTGCTGAAGCTTTCGGGATCCGGACATGAACTTCACTTTCGGGAGTGACCATTCGGAACAGAATCTCAAGTACGGGAACTTTAGATTCTGCAAAAACCTCACGACTGGACGGATGCGGTGGATTTCTCGCAGAATTCTCCGGTTTACGGCACCGAGCCACTACAACCGGTAATGTCGCTCCTCCACTGTCGGCCATGTTCGCTGCTCCCGCGGCTCTGATAACCCACCCCC
>JAHBXU010000833.1 GCA_019636315.1 Planctomycetaceae bacterium
AGCCGTCGTTCGGAGCGAGCAATCGTCGCAGGACGTCGCGGTCGATGTTGTAATGGATGGTCCGGCCGCTGCCGTCCGCAAGTGCCATCGGCGCTCCGCCTGCGTAGGGGCTTCCCCAGCGATTGTATGTGTCCAGATCAGGACGGTCCTTCACGACTTCGATGGTGAAGTGATACCACTCGCGATGGACGGGGTTGACGGTGAACCGCTCGCCCGGGATGAAGTCAACAAAGGGAACCGTCCCCGGATCTTCGGAGGCCAGCCACCAGATGGTATCCGGCGACCAGGCCCGCATGGTCCCCCAGCCGTACCAGTTCGCGGATTCCGTGACCGGGTCGTCATGCTTGTTGCGGAGCGTGCCGTTCGACATCGTGAACTCCCCCGCACCGCGACTATTGTAAGTCTGCGTCGCCATCGCCTTGGTGCCCACGATGATCGTATTGGAGGTGCCGTCCTTAATGTCGGTGATTTTCCGCTTAAAGCGGCTCCAGAGGCGGCTCTCCGCTTCCCACCAGGGACCGACATTCAGATCACCCGATGCTTCCTTCATCGTATTCTGTGCTGATCCGAGCAGCATCGCATTCGCTGCATAGTCGGTAGTCGGTCCATTGGTTCGAATCACATTCCAGTCCGTCACGTTCGCCGGGTCCGTGATGGGAAAGTCCTCGGACCGCGCCATCCCATTCCCGCCGCGGCTGGGATCGACAAAGGTCGAAAGCGGCGCCGTGAAGATCCAACCGTCGTAGAGCGCCGTCTGTTCAATAAATGGAAGAATCTTGTAGATCCAACCGGCGGCGTCTGCCATTTGAGGACGCGGGGGATTGGGATTCCAGGGCGGGCCGTACGCCCACCATGTATATTCCGCCGTTCCGTTATCCGGCAGCAAGAGATGCACATCATGAAAATTGTGCATCGCAAGCCCGATCTGCTTGAGATTGTTATGGGACTGCGTCCGCCTTGCCGCTTCCCTTGCGGCTTGCACTGCAGGGAGCAGCAGGGCAATCAGAATCGCAATGATGGCGATGACCACCAGCAATTCGATGAGCGTGAAACCGGAGCGTGGTGGCCGTTGAACGTCTGGATGAATGTGACGACGGATCGTAAGCATGGCTCGTCCTCCGCTGAGAGATGTGGAACGACGGCTCTCGACGGCGTTTGCGCACCGGCGAGACGTGAAAAACTTCCATTAATGACGGGACAGATAACTGCCCGTTAAACGGCAAGATCACGCAACGCACGACGCAAAACACGACACCTCGTGCGGTGCCGGGTTATGCCCAAACCAGCCGGGGCCCGACGGCTGATCCTTACTCCGAATTGTCAATGGGGTCACCTTGGAGGATATCTCTGGCGGCTCACGGAAACAAGACACTTCATCCCGAAATGTGCGAGGATTGCCTTTTCAAGCTTATCAATGCTGAGAAGGTCGTCTTAAGTTTTCGGAGACTCGCCCCGCGATTAAGAACATTCAATCGCTTCGTTCGCCCGCAGGGCTGGCCGACAAACCTGTCGGTTGCAAGCAGCAGAGTGACCCACCCGGAACCAGCTGAAGGCTGCACGTGCAGGACAACGCATGCTGCACCTTCTGCTTCCACAAGAAACTCCCGTCGCGGAGTCTCAATCGTCCTGTCGCTTTGCAACGCCGGACCTGAAACTCCGGCGGAATCACCGGGAGACGAGGGAAGCCGTCATTGCGATTGCAACGACGCCTCCGTGAGACGATTCAGCAAGACAACCTCGTTTCCCTCGGTTTCTGGCGCGATCTCGAATGCCCCGATGACGGTGACTGGACGATCCGCAACATACTCAGTCGTCACTCCGTCCCGGAGACTCACGTCGATGATATCACTCACGAACACGGGGCCGCCGATATTCATAAGCTGTATTACTCGAACCAGAACAAACGTTCGCAATGCCGCGCTTTCCAGGCTGGGGTACATGTCCCCTTCGATCATCACTTGTCTTCCCTCAAGTTCCGTAATCGCGAGCGGAAGCGTTTTGATGTCGTCCGGCGTGACGCTCGTTTCTTTGAGGTCCAGGTATCGCCGGAGGTCGATCTCCGCGAATTGAATGTGCTGTACAAGCTTCGACTCGCCTTCAGAGGATGCCTGTTGCACCACCGCTGCATCGGAGTGAGCGCTCGGATCGTCCCCAGTTCCACCGTGGCACCCGGCCAAGAGGGCCGGTGTCAACAAAGCGAGGTGGCGGAACATCAGCGCATCTCCATGGAGTCAAGTCGTTGAGGACATCAGGCGCAGCGAAGTGGTCTCCGCTGTGCGGACCGACAGGGACCGTGGACTCGTGACCGTCTGTCGAGCAGACCTGACCTGATGCTCCGCCCACCGTGAATAAATGAGATCCTGAATCAGACGTCATTCACCCGCCCTCAGAGCCGCGAGCGTCAGCGACCGGTTGCTGACGCTCGCGGCTCTGAGGATTCACCCCCATCCTCTCAGGCCTGACCGAGCAGCAGGGCCTGCCCTGCCAACGGAGCCTGCTTGGCTATTGTCCGGACTTCTCCGCAATCACCAGGTCGAGTTCGGACTTCAAACGCGGCAGGATCTCCTC
>JAHBXU010000834.1 GCA_019636315.1 Planctomycetaceae bacterium
GGCACGGCAGACGGACGGCGGTGAAGAACCGTATGCTCCCTTTGGTGCGGGAGCGCGCGGCAGCGCTCCAACCGCGGTCTCTGACAAACCCGAGCTTTCCACCGAACAGGCATTCGCCCGAATTGCGACCGCCCTGGAGCGGTGTGACAAAGCGCTGACCCCGGACGTCCTCGACCACTTCACCGACGTCTCCCCCAAGACGCGTCAACGTTTTCTAACGGCCCTCAAGAGCCTGAGCTCAAAGGCCGCTGCGTTGAAGTGACGCCGCGCCACACATCATCGGCAACGCCGCACATTTCAATTGTGCGGCGTTGCCGGTTCATGTTGCGGCGCGGGGCGATTGGACGTCTGCCAGCCGTTTCGCCCGTGCGGCTTTGCGCTGCGCAATGCGCTCGTGAATCAGCTCCAGTGAGTCTTTGGGAATCGACGCCAGCAGCCGCTGCGTGTAGGCCTCTTTGGGGTGGGAATAAATCGACTCTGACGGGCCGAATTCCACAATCTTGCCGCCGCTCATCACGGCCATCATGTCCGACATGAAGTTGACGACGCTCAGGTCGTGACTGATGAACACATAGGTCAACTGATGCTCTTCCTGCAGGTCTTTCAGCAGGTTGAGCACCTGCGCCTGCACAGAGACGTCGAGTGCCGAGACCGACTCGTCGCAGATGATGAACTGGGGTTCCACCGCGAGTGCACGGGCAATCGAGATGCGTTGCCGCTGCCCACCCGAGAATTCGTGCGGATATCGTCCCAGGTGGCCCGGTTCGAGGCCGACTTCTTCCAGCAGCCGCGCAGCACGATCGCGGCGGTCGCGGCGCGACGTCCCGAGTCGATGGACCATCATCGCCTCGGTCAGCATGTTTTGAATGGTCATCCGGGGGTTCAGCGAACCATAAGGATCCTGAAAGATGATCTGCATCCGCGAACGAAGCCTGCGCAGCTCTTCGCCGTGCACCTTGGCGACATCGACTCCATCGAACAGCACCTGACCGCCCGTCATCCTGATCAGTCGGAGAATTGCGCGGCCTGTCGTCGTCTTTCCGCAACCGGACTCTCCCACCAGGCCGAGGGTCTGACCGGGAAAGACATTAAAGCTCACACCGTCGACCGCCTTGACGTGATCGACGACGCGCCGAAAGACACCCGCTCGAATCGGGAAATACACCTGAAGATCGCGCACGGCGAGCAGTGGCTTGGTTCCTTCCACCACGGTTCTGGTGTCCCGCGGGTGCCGGTCCTCCTCCCAGGGATGTCCCATCGCCTGCAACTCCGACATCGGATGCAGCAGTCGTCCCCGCCCCTTGTTCCGGAGATGCTCGAGCCGTTCGGCCGTCATCTGCTTTTCGATAATCTTCATTGAGCCGTCCGGTCGCTTCGTTACGCTCATGAAGTCGGACACGGTCGCCAGCCGCTTGTTGTTCGAATCCGGTTTCGGCCGGCAGGCGAGCAATCCCTTGGTATAGGGGTGCTGCGGATGACCGAAAATCTTGTCGATCGTGTCGTATTCAACCAGTTCGCCGCGGAACATGACGGCGACTTTGTCGGCAATCTCGGCAATGACGGCCAGGTCGTGGGTGATGAACAGAATGGACATCCCCCGCTCGTCCCGGAGTTTTCGGATCAGGTCGAGAATTTGCTTTTGAATGGTGACGTCGAGTGCAGTCGTCGGCTCATCAGCAATGAGCAACTTGGGATTGCAGGAGAGCGCCATGGCGATCATGACGCGCTGCTTCTGTCCGCCGGACAATTCATGAGGGTACATCGAAATCCGACGCTCCGGCTCGGGGATGCCGACTTCGCGGAAAAGTTGAATCGTCCTTTCGCGGGCCTCGCGCTTGGAAACACGCTGGTGCTGGACAATCGCCTCGATCACCTGCTGCCCGACGCGAAATACCGGATTCAACGAGGTTCCCGGTTCCTGAAAGATCATGCTGATTTCACTGCCTCGGATACGGCGCATCTCTCCCGGCGGCAGCCGGACGAGGTCGCGTCCCAGGTAGGAGATGGAGCCGTCCGCAATGCGTGCGGACTTCTCCGGCAGCAGTCGCATGACGGTCAGGGAGGTCACCGATTTGCCGGACCCGGATTCTCCGACAAGTCCCAGCGTTTCCCCTTCGCCCAGTTCGACGCTCAATCCGTCGACTGCCTTGACGACGCCGTCGCGGGTGTCGAAGTATGTGCGGAGATTCTTGATCTCAAGAAGTGTGGGCGCAGTCGTGACGGTCATGGGCCAGGTTCCTTCGATGCAGGCAGACGCATCGTAGTCGCGTGCCGGATGACAGTGAAGGACGATTCCGATCACCCGGAACTGAACGTGTCGGCAAGAATCTGGGACAGCGGTTCGGACATCCTCGCCGACGCATCGCCTTGCTGTTCACGGCAGCCGTGAAATGGGAGCGGTGTCGTCGTGGAATCTCTCAGGGAACCTTTGCGCCGGACGCTGCAATTCCCGAATTCTCCGCGTCTCAATTCGACCTGCGCCATGAGATGTGGTAAACTGGCGAAGTCAGAAATCTGACTCGGTCCCGCCTTGGTTCGTCCCGCATCCCCCACCGATCTCGCCTGATG
>JAHBXU010000835.1 GCA_019636315.1 Planctomycetaceae bacterium
GAGACTCATCGGATTCGCCATGTTCAACGCCTCGCCCGACGAGCAACGACGCGCGGCTGATGAGATGAACCGATGGGCCGCCGCCGGACAATGGCGGCCCCTCGTCGGCGCGACGTTTCCCCTCTCTGAAGCGGCAGCCGCGCAGCGTCTGCAGGAGGAGAACACGCTCCACAAACAGGGGACGCTCACTGGCAAGGTCGTGCTGACGACCGAGATGTAGACCGCGTCAGACGCCCTGCGGCGCTCCCCAATGCTCCTCGCGATAGGTGCGGCTCAGCAAGCGGTCCGCCTCGACGTCATTCGAGAATCGCTCGGTTTCCGGGTCGAACTGCAGCGAGCGGCCCATCCGCACGGCGATGTTTCCCAGATGGCAGAGTGACGTTGTCAGATGAGCGACTTCCGCGTTGGCGGATGGCTGACGGTTGTTTCGAATGGCGTCGACGAAGTCGGCGACGTGAGCGTCCGTGTCCTGCGGCTTGAGTTCGACATCAACCGGAAGTTTCTCATTCCGGCCCCGCCAGATCTGCAGTTTGCCACGCCGGCTGAGGAACATTTGCCCCGCGGTGCCATAGAACTCGACTCCGCTGTCACAGTTGTAAGGGTAGTTCGTCGACCACAAGCGTTCTTCGTAGATCAGCAGCTTGCGTTTGTCATGGGGGCCCGACGGTGCGTACTCGAACGTGACCTGTTGCGTATCGGGAAACTCGGCTTCGTTCTCTTCGATGAACCGCCCGCCGACACCCGAGATCAATACCGGGTGCGTCTCGACGCCGAGGCCCCAGCGGGCGTATTCAATGTCGTGAATGCCGTCGTTGCCAATCTCCCCTGTTCCAAAGTGCCGCAGCCAGTTCCATCCTGTGAATGTATTGGTGTGATACGGCACAACAGGGACAGGACCCAACCAATGGTCGTAATTCAGTTCGGCGGGAGGAGCGACGGGATCGCCCGCACCCGCGCCAGGACGCAGTTGGATGTTCCAGGCCCGCGCCACGAGAACATCGCCGATGACCCCTTCGTGCAACATGCGCACGCCTTCGCGGATCGTGCTCGTGCTCCGCACCTGCGTCCCCTGCTGCACAAACCGGTTGTTGCGCTGCGAGGCATCGATGACCAGCCGCCCTTCGCACACGTTGTGGGAAAATGGCTTCTCGACATATACATGCTTTCCCGCATTGCAGGCCAGCACGGACGCCGGCGCATGCCAGTGGACGGGCGTTGCAATGATCACGGCATCGATCGCATCGTCGTCGAGCACGCGACGCACATCATCGGTCGTGCGGGCCGTCGGGTATCGATCCGCGAATTCTTTGAGACGCCCCTGATGCACATCGACCAGTGCGACAAGGTCGGCGCCGAGATGTCGGGTGAACGCAGCAGCCAGCGCCTGGGCACGACCGCCGCATCCCATCAATGCGACACGCACCCGTTCATTCGCGCCAGCCGCGCGGGACGGCGCTCCCCAGGCAAGGGCCGCGGCTCCGGCCAACGCGGTTCCCGACTGCTGCATGAATTCACGGCGACTGGTGCGGAACATCGATCGCTCCTGAGGTCAAGATCACGGTAAGAAGCAAACAACGACTTTCGCGGCAGCACACAACAACTCGTCCCACAATTCTCCGGAAAGATGTTGCGGACACAAGTCACTGGAAGGAAGCAACGTCAATTCGGATGCAGGAACGGAACGCGACAGGTTGAGCGGATCGAGCTGCGTTGCTTGCATCGCCGAGCAGCGCAACCATGCCGAACGACCGATCCGCATGCCCAGGCTGTTTTAACGATGTGGACAGGGCGCTCTCTTCCCGAAATCCTGCCCTCATCTGTTACGGCCCCCCATCCATACGGGGGATTGTTTCGGGGAGCAATGTTCATGATCCCGCGCCCCAGCGTTTCGCCAGGTCGACAGAGACTCCGAGCTGATCGCAAATACGGCCGACGACGAAATCGACGAGGTCGTCGATCGACTGCGGACGGTGGTAGAACCCCGGCATGGCGGGCAGGATCACCGCGCCTGCCGCGCTCAGCCGGTGCATATTGTCGAGTTGAATTGTGCTGAGCGGCGTCTCGCGCGGCGTGAGGATGAGCTTCCGCCGCTCCTTCAGGTGCACCTCGGCCGCCCGATGAATCAGATTGGTCGACAAACCACTGGCCAATGCTCCCAGCGTGCCCATCGAACAGGGACAGATCACCATGCCGGCCGTCAGGAACGAGCCGCTGGCGATTCCCGCCGAGAAATCGTGGCACGCATGATAGTGCAGCGATCCCGATTGCTCCGCCGGAGGAAATTCCGGCAACAGGTCAGACAGCGTGACGTGACGAAGATCCACGGTTCGACCGATCTCGACCCGCAGGACTTCCCCTGCGGCAGGGCTCATCGTCAGGTGCACCCGCCGACCGGCCGAGAGCAGCACCTCCAGCAGACGCAGCCCGTAAGCCGCGCCGCTTGCGCCGGTCATCGCCAGGACGATGTCAGTCGTCATGCTTCGGTTTCATTCCGTAGTACAACGTCGCGATGCCGAACGTCAGCGGTCGATAGTGAACTTTGGTCAATCCGCATCGCTCCATCATTT
>JAHBXU010000836.1 GCA_019636315.1 Planctomycetaceae bacterium
GACCTTCGGTTTAGGAAACCGATGCTCTATCCAACTGAGCTACGGGGGCTGAAAGGAGTTACGTCGATTGTCCTGATTCGTTGACACCCACGATGACACCTCGGTGCTCTCGTTCCAGATGAAGATGCCCACAGGATGATGGCCTGTGGGCGTCGTGACACCACCTGAGTTCGAAGCCCAGAGGTGATGCCGTGAATCATTCTACCAATCGCGCCTCTCGCGGAAAACGCAATCCCAGCAAGCCAGAGAAGCCCTACAAGGGCTTCCCGCTCTTCGCCCACGACTCGGGCCGCTGGGCCAAAAAGATCCGACGCAAGCTCCATTTTTTCGGCCGCTGGGCCAACACCGTGGCCGGCACGCTCGTGCAGGTCGATGACGTCGGCGCCTCCGCCCAGGCGGCTCTCGAAAAGCTGAACCGCGAATGGCCGTACCTCATGGAAGGCCGGACGCCGCCGCCCGTTGACACCCGCGCGGGTGTCAGTCTGCGGGACGTGTGCAACGCCTTCCTGACGAGTAAGCGGAACAAACTGCAAGCCGGCGAACTGGAACAGCGGACGTTCCGCGATTACTACCGCTCGTGCGAGCTGCTCATCGGCAGCATCGGCAAGCACCGCGCCTTGGAAGATCTCCGCCCCGATGACTTCGAGAAGTTGCGGGCGGTGATGGCCCGGCGATTCGGTCCCGTCGCCTTGAAGAATGAAATCACCCGTTGCCGGATGGTATTCAAGTTCGCCTTCGATCAGGGCCTGATCGATACACTCATCCGCTACGGCCAGTCGTTCGATCCGCCGTCCGCCAAGACGATGAGGAAGGCCCGCCAGCAGGGGGGCAAGCGGATGTTTGAGGCCGATGAGATTCTCCGCATCCTCGCCGCCGCCGACCCCGTACTGAAGGCGATGATTCTCCTGGGCGTCAACTGCGGCTTCGGCAATACCGATATCGCGTCTCTGACGATCGACGCCGTCGATCTTGATGCCGGATGGGTCGACTTCCCGCGGCCGAAGACGGCCATCGAACGGCGGATTCCGTTGTGGCCCGAGACAGTGAAGCGTTTGCGGGTCGCCCTCGCCCAGCGTCCCGAGCCTGCTCACGAACAGGACGGCGATCTGTGCTTTCTGACCGGGACTGGCCGTCGCTGGGTGCGGTCGCAGACGAAGCGAGGCTCAGATTCCATTGTGATCGTCGACCCGCTGTCACAGCGGTTCACGCGGCTGCTCAGATCGCTGAAGATCAACGGCCGCCGCGGCCTGGGCTTCTTCGCACTGCGGCACGTGTTCGAGACGATCGGCGGCGAGTCGCGGGATCAGGTCGCGGTCAACGCCATCATGGGACACGTCGATGAGTCGATGGCCGGCGTCTACCGCGAGCAGATCAGCGACGAGCGTCTGCAGGCCGTGACGGATGTTGTGCGGGCATGGTTGTTCAGCCGCGTCAGCCGCAATGGATCGACAATCCCGTTCTCCACACGGACCGCCTAGAAGAACTCGTGCACACCTTCGAGCGCCCGCTTCGGGCTGCCAGGCGGAGGCGGGGCGGGCGGGGCGACGTATCGCGATTCGAGGAACCGCTGCAGATCGGAATCCATAATCCGCCGCCGCGGCCGCTGGCTGTTGCGGCGGCGGGACGTGATGACGGCCTTCAACTCTCCGGCGAGAATCCATTCCTCCACCGTCCGCTCGTGAACGGCGAGCGCGTCGGCGACTTCGGAGATGGAGTAGGACTTCATGGTTCTGATCGGAACGGTTGCTACGCCAGTCGGGTTGGTTCAGTCAGCAACGAACGTGCGGCCGCAGTGTTCGCAGAGCCAGGTCATGCGGGATTGGGCTGGGGCCGGGGTGATCTCGGGGCTGTGGCAGTCGGGGCAGGTCGGCCGGGTGTGTTGTGTTGCTCCTTCAATGCCGCCGCCGCCCGTGGCGCCGCACGTGCACTGCCAGAGCGTCGGCAGGTAGCGCATCGGGAACGTCACGGTGTGTCCGGTGGCCAGCGTCTGCGGGGTGTCGCTGTTGGTCGTCATGGGTCAGTCCTTTTGAGCCGGCTGGCGGCCGCTGACAATCTGGACGCGGTACGGTCGTTCGCGGGTGCCGGCCTGGCTGGTGAAGGCGGGGCCGTCGAGGAACAGGTCGTATGTGCCGCCGGTGCGTTCGTTGAGGGCGATGCAGTACAAGCGGCGGCCGGCGCGGCCGCGGCGGTAGAACCGCAGACAGCGGAACGTGCTGAACTCGCCGACATCGCGACCGGCGAACGTGGGACCGCTGCCGCGCCGCGTGCGGAACGTCATGCCGGGCCGGAGCACACGCCGCGGCGAAACGCGGAAGCCGGCCTCCTGTGGGGTCGTGGTCCGAGTCGTCATCGGGGTTTGCTCCGCGGGTGATCGCCGGCACTTTGCGCATTAAAAAGCCTCCCCTTGAAAGTGGAACGCGATGCGCGATCCAACAACGGGGAGGCTAGTGAGCGGCAGACGGCGTCGAAGTATTGTCGAAGTTGTCTACGAAACTTCGCAAGGGGCGACCGGATAGGTCTTTGCTTCAAGGTGTTGAATTAACAGGGACTTGGAGCGACCGTTGAGC
>JAHBXU010000837.1 GCA_019636315.1 Planctomycetaceae bacterium
CTCGTCACCGAGCCAACGAGTGGCTGAAAGAGCATACCGATCTGGTCGTTTGGGAACGGTTTACGGCACCTCGCTGGAGCGTCGTCTCGGCCGGCGCTCTGGATGTCGATGAACTGCATCGCCAAGGCATCCGATACGTCGTCACCAGCAGCTTCAGTCATGACATCTATCAGCAGCAAGCTCGATTGGCGGGTCAACCTTCGCAGATCTACGAAGTGGCAAGCGGTTACGAATCACTGTTTGAGCTTCCTTTCATTGAGTTTCGACCCAATTTCCGTAGCTTCGGATTCAGCAACCCGATAGTTCGAGTCGTCGCTGTGGCGCCTGTCACGGCGGTAGGCGGCAGTACCCATTGCCTGAGCGATGCCGAACGGTTGCTGGCCCAGGCCGAAGAGCTGTTGGATTGCGGACAGGTCGTGAAGGCGGAGCGCCGGCTCAACCAGGCAGTGATTCTCGATCCGAAACTCGGTGCCGCTCACAACAACCTGGGCCTGATCGGCTTTGACCGCCGGGAACTCTCCCCGGCGGCTCAGGCCTTCAGCCGCGCGATGGAGCTGACACCGCGAGACCCTCTGCCTGAATACAATCTGGCCCCGACGCTCGAATCGGGCGGGCGGCTCGACGAAGCCATCTTCCACTTCGAGCAGGCGCACGCAGCCGATCCGACCAACCCCATCTTCCTGGGAAGCCTGCTCCGCGCGCGCATCGTCCGCGGCGATCTGACGGATGACCTGGTCGCCTTGCTCCAGAACCTGGTGTTTATCATCTCCCGTCCGGACTGGGTCGAATGGGCTCGGGATGAACTGGAGCTCATGTTGTCCAGGGCCCGCCGCGAAGTTGAACTGGAACTTGACTCCCTGCGACAGCAGCAACCGCATCCCCCCTCTCCGCTTATGATCAATTGACTCGTTCGGCAATGAGTCAGAAATCCACCTGACGGTCTACCGGTTCCGCCGATGCGTCATCGGCCTCCAGTGCCGACTCCGTCTCAAACGTTCCTGCTGCATCAGAGCTGGTGAATGTTGGACGACGCCCACTCGGACAACGCGGCGTTCGCCTTTCAGGGCATTTTCTTGGCGAGTGGCGGCAACCGGCCGATGGACTCCCACAGGAGATTCCAAACCGCCGCACGAACGGTGCTCGCAGGTACGCATCAGCACAGCTTCGGCGCCTGAGGCACCAGTACACGTCGCCAGGCGTCGATCGACGAGCCGTGTTCCATCGGCGTGAACGATATCACAGCCGCTCTCCGCAAAAATGCCCCAAAACTCGGCCAACTCCTCACCAGACTCAGCGTCCTGGATGAGAGGTTTGCCCTGGGAGCGGATGCAAACCTGTGGAATCGCCTCTGATTCGTCGGTAGTCTGGTGTCATGTCCGACGTCACGCAGATCCTGCACCAGATCGAGAGCGGCAATCCCACTGCCGCGGATCAGCTGTTGCCGCTGGTCTATGAGGAGTTACGGAAGCTGGCCGCTGTCCGGATGATGCAGGAGCGGCCCGATCACACGCTGCATGCCACAGCGTTGGTCCACGAAGCATATCTCAGGCTGGTGGGGGGAAGGCCGGTCCAGGAGTGGAATAGTCGGGGGCACTTCTTTTCCGCGGCAGCCGAGGCGATGCGGCGAATTCTTATTGAACAGGCCCGCTCGAAGGCCAGTCAACGGCGAGGAGGCGATTGGCAGCAGGTCGACTTTGAGCAACTCGATGTGACGACATCGGTTTCAGCCGATCAACTCGTTGCGCTCAATGATGCTCTGGACCGTCTGTCGACGCTGGACCAACTTGCGGGTAACCTCGTCAAACTCCGATACTTCGGCGGCCTTTCTCTCACCCAAGCGGCCGATTCGCTGGAGGTATCACCGGCAACGGCTTATCGGCACTGGGCTTACGCACGAGCATGGTTGAAGAGCGAACTGAGAAGCGCTCCTTGAACTTTTGCTCCCGGCAACGTGCTGAACGAGCCCGCGCGGGGCCGACGACTCATCAAATGGAGGTTCTTCCATTTTCCGTGAGAAATTCTGTCGAGTGATTTCGCACTGTAGTTATAGCGCAACTATTTGTGGGGATCTCGATGAAGGTCATTCAAGACGACCACCTTGAGCAACGGGCCAGAGCCATCTTTCTCGAGGCACTCAATCGTTCCCGCGACGAATGGGCCAGCTTTCTCGCGGCTGCGTGCGACGGAGACGCCAAACTCAATGCGCGGCTGGATCAACTGCTGACCGCACATCTGGCCGCGGGCAGCATTCACGGAGAGTCCGTGCACTGGTCGCCCCAAACCTTCGACGTGCAGCAAGCTCAGGCGGCGCTCGGGTCCCTGATCGGCCCCTACAAGCTTCGCGAGCAGATTGGCGAGGGGGGGATGGGCATCGTGTATGTCGCCGAGCAGATGGAGCCGCTGCGCCGCAAGGTGGCGCTCAAGGTCGTCAAGCCGGGGATGGACTCGCAAGAGGTGATCGCCCGCTTCGAGGCGGAAAAGCAGGCGCTGGCGGTGATGGACCACCCGCACGTGGCTCGCGTGATTGACGCCGGGACCACCGAACAGGGCCGCCCGTACTTCGT
>JAHBXU010000838.1 GCA_019636315.1 Planctomycetaceae bacterium
TGACGCCGACTACGGCGCCGCGTATCTGTCTCCCGAGCCGCGGCAGTACGCGTCAAAGATGAAGAATGCGCAGGAAGCTCACGAAGCCATTCGGCCAGCCGGGGAGGAAATGAAGTCGTCCGGCGAACTCGGCCTCGACGGCGCCGAAGCGCGATTGTACGACATGATCTGGAAGCGGACGATGGCCTCGCAGATGGCCGAAGCGCGGCTGCGGTTCGACACGGTGACGCTGCGAGCCGACGATGCCGAGTTCCGCGCGACCGGGCGGCACATCGAGTTCCCCGGTTTCTTCAAGGTTTATATCGAAGGGCTGGACGATCCCGAAGCGGCCCACGAAGAGGAAGAGTCCGCTCTTCCCGAACTGCACGAACAGGACCGCGTCGGCTGCGCCAACCTCGAAGCCGTCGGGCACGAAACCAAACCCCCGGCCCGGTATACGGAAGCGACGCTGGTCGGCAAACTGGTCCAGGAGGGGGTCGGTCGACCGAGCACCTATGCCAGCATCATCAGCACGATTCAGGACCGGGGGTACGTTCACAAGTCCGGTAATCAGCTGGTGCCCACGTTTACGGCGCTCGCCGTCACACGCCTGCTGGAGGACTATTTTCCCAACCTGGTCGACACGCAGTTCACCGCACAGATGGAGCAGTCGCTCGACGACATTTCCAATGGCGAAGCAGCCCGCCTGCCGTATCTGAAGAACTTTTACCTCGGCAAGGACGGTCTCGACGAACAGGTCAAGTCGCACGAAGAAGAGATCGATCCCCGCAAGGCGTGCACGCTCAAGCTGGACGGCCTCACGGCCGACATCCGTGTGGGACGTTACGGCCCTTATCTCGAACGTCAGGAAAACGGGGAGAAAGTCACCGCCGGCCTGCCGCCCAACATCGCTCCTGCCGACATCAACAACGAGACCGCCGAGCGGTTGATCGAGGAGAAGAAGAAAGGCCCGCAAGCGCTGGGAATGCACCCGGAGGAGGGGCTGCCGATCTTTGTGAAGCGCGGTCCGTTCGGCCCCTATTTGCAGTTGGGCGACGTCAGCGAAGAGCAACCCAAGCCAAAGCGGGCCAGTATTCCCAACAACCACGACCCTGATGCACTCGAACTCGAGACGGCGCTCCAACTGCTGGAGTTACCACGCCGCATCGGACTGCACCCCGAGGACGGCAAAGTCGTGAACGCCGGCCTGGGACGCTTCGGACCGTACGTATTGCACGCCAAAAAGTACGGTAACTTCGACAAGAAGACGCACACCTATACCACCGACGACGGACGAACGCTGGACGTCCTCAGCGTGGACATGGCCGCCGCGCTGGAGATGCTGGCCAAGAGCAAGTCGCGAGGCAAGGCCGAACCGCTCAAGGTTCTGGGCGAACACCCGGACGATGGAAAACCGGTCGAGATCTATGAGGGGCGGTACGGACCCTACGTCAAGCACGGCAAGACGAACGCGACCGTTCCCAAGGAAACCGACTTGGGGAGTGTGACCCTTTCCGACGCCCTCCCCTGGCTGGCCGCCAAGGCCGGAGCGCCCAGCCGGAAGAAGGGGACGAAATCGTCCGCGCGCAAGTCGGCCGGAGCGTCTGATACGGAAGCCGCAACCAAGGCCGCACCCCGCAAGAAGGCGCCGACGAAAACCGTTGCCGCCAAAAAAACCGCACGCAAGAAATCGAAGACTAAGAACGACTGAGGGGGGAGGGCGAATTCTCCCGTCAGGCACGACAGTATTGCCGTCATTCCTTGCGATGCCATGTCAACGGATCGATCGGCACATTCGTTGCAACCGTTCAGTGAACGGCGGCACCTCAGTACGTCTCTCATCGCCACTCACCAACGAACCGGAAGCGTCAGCAGGAGTTCTTCGAACTGCGGCGCATGGACGATCCCTCGCTGACGCTTGGGGTTACGAGAGTTTGATGTCCTTTCGGCGCTGAGTCACTCGGCTGCAGGTGCCGAGTGATCGACCGCAATCGTCGAGATTCTGATCGCCGATTGAGCATCCGGACGAAGTGGGGCTATCCTTGGGGGAGGATCTTTCGGAAGCGATCGGTCCGGCTCCTGGTTCGATAGTTCTCGATGCTGTATGCGAGCGAACGTCATGTCACCGCCTCCGCCCTCGCAGACTGCGCCGGCCACGTCGCCGCGCCCGGCAGGTGGGGGTGTCGGTGAGACGTCACCGCACGGTCCGGACCTGTCGGTGCTTGAAGATCGCGTTCCCCCATCGCTCCGTGCCCCGCGCGTGCTTGCGCTCTGGACGGCGGTCATCGGGCTCCTTTACGTCGTGTTGAGTTATCAGCCGTTGTGGCACACCGATGTGTGGGGGCATCTCTCCTATGGTCGCTGGATCTGGGAGCAGGGACGCCTTCCGTCCAGCGAACCCTTGATGCCGCTCGCGCGCGGGATCCCGTTTGTCGACACGGCCTGGCTGACGCAAGTCGGCGGCTACGCGCTGTTCCGGCGATTCGGCGTTACGGGACTGCAGATGTACTACGCGGCTACGATCACCGTCGCCTTTGCCCTGCTGCTGGCCGGCGTCGTCCGGCGCACTCAGGGCTGC
>JAHBXU010000839.1 GCA_019636315.1 Planctomycetaceae bacterium
GGTTCGCTTGCTCAAGAAATGGAAGCAGCATGCTGCCCCACCCCCAGCCAGGAGCGCCGTCCCAGGTGAGCGGGTCGACCCGAGCCCACTCCGGACCGCTCCCGTCACGCGTCGGATATGAGTAATAGCCGGCGGGAAACGTCAGATGGACGTCATGGTAATTGTGGAGTGCCAGTCCCAACTGTTTGAGATGGTTCTTGCATTGCGTCCGCCGCGCCGCTTCCCGTGCCTGCTGGACGGCGGGCAACAGGAGCGAAATCAACACGGCAATGATGGCGATGACGACGAGCAGTTCGATCAGGGTGAACCCGCGACGTCGCAACTTAACCAGTAATGGCGCAATCTGTTCTGTCGACGCGACAGTAGAGGGAGACGGTCTCCTGACTCCAGTGGAGGACAACACGGCAGTTCTCCTGACAAGCGGGCGGAATATTTTTGGCAACATAAAAAGTTTATTTTTAGTTGTCAAACAACATTTTTTGATATGTCAAAAACGACTCGCCGGCACGAGAACTCCTCGCACCCCTCGGCTTCCCACCCTGCGAGTCATCCTTCCGCCGCGAGCCTCCCATCGGACAGTCTGCTTGCCCGCAATTTCGCAAGCCGCGATTTGCGGTGAGATGTTCGGCCGACGATCGTGACGTCGACATCCTTCCGAACGGTGTGACCCAACTCATCGTCGCGAGACATAACGCCTATCCATTTCCCGCGAATGCAACCGGGTCGACGACGCTGTCGCCGGCCTGCAGTCGGTGCGGCCGCGTTACTCCATGACTTCGTTCCGACTTGTCAGGACGACGTGATCCAGTCGATCCCTCGTGAACGAGGCTTGGATTGCAAGAAATGACAAGATTTCTGTGTTCTGCTTCGACAGGCCACGGTACGACAGTTAGGATAGATAGTCCCGCCTTCTGTGGATCCCGCCATGCGTCTTCCATCCTGCCTTCTGCTTGCGTTGCTGATCGTCTGCGGAGCGGTCTTGCCCCACGTTGTCGTCGCCCAATCCGCATCGCCGCCGGTCGTTCCGCCGTCACCCGCAAAGGTCGCGGCTGTGGTTCAGCGGGATGTCGAAAGCCTGCAAGCTGCGGTGGGGACAATTGAGCCGGCGCGGCGGAGCATTGTCGGCAGCGCTGTGGACGGCCGCGTCATTCAATTTCCCCGGGAGAACGGCGACCGCGTTCTCGAAGGCGACACGCTCGCTCAGTTGCGGACAGAGACGCTCGAATGGCAACTGGCAGCGGCTCAGGCCGAACTGACCCTGCGCGAACATGAACTGGCCGAGCTTCAGAACGGCACGGAGCCGGAAACGATCGCCAATCTGGAAGCGCGGATGAAAGCCGCTGAGGCCCAGCGCGATTACACACAATCGCAGTTGTCGCGAATTCAGGGACTGTACGCGCGAGGACAGGTCGCAACACAGACGCAATTGGATGAAGCCCAGTCGCTGGCCTCCGGTGCGATGCAGGACTCCTTCGCCGCCAAATCACTTTATGACCTCGCGGTCCGCGGTCCGCGACAGGAACGAATCGCACAAGCGCAGGCCCGCTGTGAGATTCAGAAGGCTGTGATCAATCAGCTCAAGGACCAGATCGCCCGACACACGGTTGTGGCGCCGTTTGACGGGTTTATTGTCGCCGAACATAGCGAAGTCGGGCAGTGGGCGTCGAGCGGCGATCCCATTGTGGAGGTCGTCCAACTCTCGGAAGTGAACGTCCGTGTGAATGTTCTGGAGAGTCAGATCGCTTCGCTCCGCATTGGACAGCGCATTGAGCTCACCGTGCCTGCGGCTCCGCAAACCCAATGGTTTGGAGTGGTGCATCGCATCATCCCGCAGGCGGATGTGCGTTCGCGAACGTTTCCCGTCGACGTCCGCGTGACGAACCAGATCGACAACGACGCCCCCGTACTGAAGTCCGGCTTGCTGGCCAGTGTGCGACTCCCGGTCGGCACCAAACATCGCGCGCTTCTCGTCCCGAAGGACGCACTTGTGCTGGGCGGTCCTCAGCCCGTGGTCTTCGTCCTGGATCCGGATCCAACAGACCGCAAACTCGGATCAGCGCGGCCCGTGCCGGTCGCCATCGGAGTTTCGGTCGGCAAGTTGATCGAAGTCACCGGACCGCTGGAAGTGGCGAGCCACGTCATTGTCGAAGGCAACGAGCGACTCAAGCCCGGTGAGCGGGTGCAGGTTCTCGAAGAGGTTACTTACGATTGAGTGGGCCGTGCAGACGCATTGAACAGCAGACGATCTGGTCCGGCCGCGTTGGAGACGCTCCTGACATCCGCCTCCCATCCCAATTGACTCGGGATTGAAATATGCAGCTTGTTGACAAGTTCATCCGGAACCCCGTCAAGGTCACAGTCGGCGTGCTGCTCGTCATGTTGTTTGGCTTCGTGGCCCTGGTCAACATGCCCAAACAACTCACGCCGGAGGTGACGCGGCCGGTGCTGTCGATTGAGACCAACTGGCCCGGTGCGAGTCCACAGGAGATCGAGCGGGAGATCGTCCAGGAGCAGGAAGAACAACTCCAGGCGGTCGAGGGCGTCCTCAAGATGACG
>JAHBXU010000084.1 GCA_019636315.1 Planctomycetaceae bacterium
CGGCGTGCTGGGCGACTTGAAGTACATTCGCGCCCAGTGGCACCGCAACAACAGCTTCCCCAATAGCGACCAATGGAATCCATCCATCGCCAAGGAAGACATGGAGGCACTGAAGGACAAGATCCAGGAGTTCGGTTACGACTCGGTCGAACAACTGGTGAAATGGCGGCTGTTCAAGAACACGGGTGGTGGACTGATGGCCGAACTTGGCTCGCACCAGATGGACGCGGCCAGCATCTTTCTGGGGCACGTCCATCCGCTCGCCGTGTTGGGGTATGGCGGCAAGAATTTCTATGGCGTTAAAGGGGTCGGATCGAAGGACAAGGAACTCGACCCGCGCGATATCGACGACCACATTTATGTGACGTTTGAGTTTCCGGGGCCGAATTATGCGACAGACAAGAACGACGTCGCGATCGTCACCTACTCGTCCATCAATACGAACCGCTTCGAGCCGTATGGGGAATGGGTCTACGGCAGCCGCGGCACGCTGATTATGAAGGGGGAGAAGGAAGCCCTGTTGTACAAAGAGGAGGGCCGCGGGTCGCAGGGGGGCGGACCGGATCAGCGGCTGTGGGTCGTCTCTGGCAATGCGGGCGGCGGACCGGTCATGCAGGCGTACGAAACGACGTCTGGTTCGGCGAAGAAGTCCGACAGCGGCGGCGGTTGGGGGGACAACCTCTCACGTGGTTACACCGAAGAGATGGAACACTTCTGCTATGCGATTCGCAATCAGGGGCCGGATTACTATCCGGGCGGCAAGGAGCGATCCAAGGAAGAGGGGGGCCTCCGGTGCAACGGCGTGACGGCCATGGCCGACGCCATCATGGCCCTCACCGCCAACCGGGCGATGGCCCTGCAGCAGCGGATCGAGTTCAACGATGCATGGTTCGACCCCAGTGCTCCCGACACGCCCGAGCACGACTTTCCACTGGCCGGCGAAAATCCGGAAGAGTTCCTGGCGACCTGACGTCAATTCTCAATCCGCATTCCCATCCCAAGCCCATGGGTGTTCCCTGTGGGCTTGGGTCGCTGAGAACATCGCAGTATCGAACTCAATGGCGCGTTGGCCTGACAATACGTACTCGACCGTGGTGACCGCGGCACTGATTTTTGGCCTGTTTCCCGCGTTATGCTGGTTGGCGTGGTGGTTTGTACGCGGATAGGCTGTCGAGGTCGGCGCGGTATGGACAGTGGGAATGAGGTTCATCGAGTGGTATCTGGGGATTCCGCCGTCCGGACCTGGTCAGGGAATGGAGTGGGGGCTTCGCACGTCAGCCCCGGAGTCGCTTTCTTTGTCGACAGGCATGCTCGTCTTGTGGGGGGCTGCGGGCGTCCTCGCCGTGGCGGCGATCTATCTTAAGGACGGCCGCGCTCTCCCGTGGAGAAAACGAGGCCGGCTGATTCTCCTCCGCGCGGTCAGTCTGGTCATCCTGCTGACCATGCTGGCGCGGTTGTCGCTCGCCGTAACCCAGACCGGTCTCCCATCGCTCGCGATTCTCATCGATACATCCGCCAGTATGGGGCTGGAGGACCACTTTCGCGAACGCGAGGCGACACAGGCGATCGAGCGGCTCGCACGCGAATTACCAGAGGATGCGCCGACGCGACTCGGCCTGGCCCAGGCCGTGTTGACGTCGGATGACGGCCGGTTCCTCCGTCACCTGCAGAAGACGCATCGTTTGCACGTCTACTCGTTTGCCGGCGCGGCAATCCCATTGGAGCCATCATCGGATCGGCCGGCGGAGGAGGGGCGGGATCCGCTGGCAGCCGCCATTTTGAATCTCAAAGCGGACGGAGACGCAACACGTCCGGCGACGGCTGTCCGTCAGGTGCTCGACGACCTGCGAGGCACTCCGCCGGCGGCCATCCTCATCCTGACGGACGGCATCGCCACGACCGGGGAGGACGACCGTCTGGCACGGGCGGCCGATGACGCCCGAGCGCGATCGGTTCCGCTCATGCCGATCGGTTTCGGCAGCAGCGAACCGGCCCGCGATGTGCAACTGGGCGACGTGCTTGCGGAGGACGTGGTGTTCGTCGACGATCCCTTGACGATTTCGGTTCAATTGAAGCCGTTTGGTTTCCGTGGCCGGCGCGCGACGGTTACGCTCCGACGCGCGGATCGTCGCTCCGTCATTGACACGCAGGAGGTCGAGCTGGGGGCGGACGGAGTTCCCGTGATCGTGGAATTAACCGACGTTCCGGCGGAAGAAGGCGACTTTGAGTATGTGATTGAGGCAGGGCTGTTGCCCGGTGAAACGGACGACGAGAACAACCGCGCGGTGCACCGCGTGCGGGTGCGGAGGGAGCAACTGAAGGTCCTGCTTGTGGAGCGGACGCCGCGCTGGGAGTTCCGGCATCTCAAGCCGCTCCTCGAACGTGATCCGGCCATACAATTGCACACCGTCCTGCAATCGGCCGACTTGGATTTTCCGGGAGAGGATCGCACGGCGCTGGCGCAGTTTCCCGTCACGCGCGATGCGCTTCTGTCGTATGACGTCGTCATTCTGGGGGACATCGATCTCGACTTTCTGAATGCCGGTGCGTTGGGCCACTTGCGAGAGTTTGTGGCAGAGCGGGGCGGGGGATTGATTCTGATCGCCGGTCCGCAGTTTAACCCTTCAGGTTATGAAGACACGCCGCTGTCGGAACTGCTGCCGGTGGAACTCTCACCCGATGCGACTTTAACTGGGGCCCAGGGCCTGACCGCTGGCTTCCGACCAAAGTTGACCGTGGAAGGCCGGACGCGCGCGGCGTTGCGGCTTTCGTCGGGATCGGCGGAAGAGAATTCGATGCTCTGGGACTCGCTGCCGCCGTTGTACTGGTTGCAGGAAACCGGGCGACGGAAGCCCGGCGCACAAGTTCTCGCCGAAGTTTCGTCTCCGGGGCGTGGCGGCGAGGCGTATCCGGTGCTGGTCCTGCAGCGGTTTGGCGCGGGGCAGGTCTTGTTCCAGGCGACGGACGAACTGTGGCGGTGGCGAGCACGTGTCGAAGACCTGTACTACGGCCGATACTGGCTGCAGATGATTCGCAATCTGAGCCGCTCCAAGCTGCGAGGAGAGGCCGCAGGGATGGAACTCGCGACGGATCGCAGCGTCTACTCGCAGGGCGAGTCGGTGGAATTCCATCTTCGGTTGCTTGATCCCACCGCGATGCCATCCCATGCACGTCCGCACGTTGTGGTGGAAGGTCCGCAGGGGCGGCGCGAGACGGTTTCACTCGCGGCACAACCCCAGTCGCCCGCACTCTTCAGCGGGCAGATCTCGTCACTGCCGCCGGGGCGATACCATGCGTGGGCGCCGCCGGTTGGGCCGGACGGCCTCCCGCTGGGGGGAGAGGGAATTGCCACAACCCCCGAACCGTCCGAAGCGCCCAGCACGGACTTTCGCGTCGACGTCGCGGCCGGAGAATTGCTGGTGCGGAGTTTTGAGGCGGCTGAGCTCGTCGAAGCGGCGCAGCAGTCGCGGGGCGCCTACTTCCCGTTCTGGGCCGCGGATCGTTTCCTGAACGAGATCCCCGCCGGGCGATCCGTGCCGATCTCCACGGAATTCTCGGTGCCGCTCTGGAATCGTTGGGAGTTGCTGCTCCTTCTGGCGGGTTGCCTGGGGGCAGAATGGATATCCCGCAAGCGCGCCGGACTGATATGATAAGAGGGAGCGGAATCTCGCGCCCTGAGTGCCGCACGGCAGCCAACGGGCGCGGGAATTTTGCGTCCACATGCGGGCGAACGGGATCTGCCGCGGCGATGAATCGTCGGCGACAACCGTGTGGCATCAACGAGGAACGCAAAGGGCCTGGAGTCATTGGCGGCGGAAGCGGCTCGATCAGCCTGTTGTTTACACCCGCAGTAATCGCATAGCGACTCGTACAGCAACACACGCGATGACAGACCGCTGGAACAGCATCACGGACCAGGTGCGGCGCGACGTCCGCCGACTGGTGGTGGTGCGCGGTGCAGCGTGGGGTCTGGCGGGGGTTGTGAGCATTTTGGTGCTGGCCGCCTTCGTCGATCGGAGTCTGTCTCTCGATGCGTCCGTGGGGCGTTTGAGCCTGTCGATCGGTGCGTTTCTGGGTGGACTCACCATCTTATGGCGGGTTCTGGTGCGGCCGCTGCGGGTGCGACTCTCGGATGTGGAGATCGCGCGCCTCGTGGAGCGACGATTTCGCCAATCTGACGACCACATCGCGAGCGCTGCACAGTTTCGTGCTGCGCAACAGGACACGGGTCTTGGATCACCGGAACTGCAGCGGACGACGATCGCTGCGGCCGATCGGTCGCTTCAGGGGCTTGATGTGCAGAGCCTGTTCGACAGGCGGCCCGTTCGCCGCGCTGTGATTGTTGCGAGCGTGATTGGCGTGTTTGCGATTGCGGGGACAGCCGCGGCGCCGACGACAGCGCGAACGGCGTTGATGCGGTTGGCGATGCCGCTCGCCAATGTTCCCTGGCCCCGGACAACGCGACTGCGTTTTCTGGATGCAGAGTTGGCTCCGCTGGTGGACGCGCCGCTCCGAACGACGGCGGGGGAGCCGGTTCCACTGTATGTCGAAAATGAACTCGGCCCCTTGCCGCCGGATGTGACGCTCGAACTCCGGTTGCCCGACGACGCGACCCAGCGACAGTCATTGCGGACGACATTGCTTCGAGATCGCAGCGGGGCGTCGCACGAAGTGGGCGTGGTCACACTGTTGGCTTACCGCGGCCCGCTCCAGTTTCGGGTGCGTGGCGGAGATGATCCGGGAACTCCCTGGCAGAATCTCGAGGTCGTTGTCGCCGCTGCGGCGGTTGATCTCACGGTGACCGTGACCCCGCCATCGTATTCAGGGCGCGAACCGCAACGCACTCAGGGAGTGGGTCTGATTGAAGGACTCGTCGGTTCTCGCGTGGCGATTGAGGGGACCGCGAACAAGCCGCTGTCTCTCGCCGCACTGCACCGGGAGCACGTCCCGCAGCAGACGATGACATTGTCCGACGATGGTCGCGGCTTTCACGCGGAATTCGAGATTGAGGAAGCCGGCACATCTTGGTACTGGTTTGAGTTTCGTGACGAGCACGGTCTTTCGGAATCCGACCCGCCGCGATACGAGCTACGGGGGATCGCCGATCGCGCCCCCGTCGTCTATCTCGAAGAGCCCGCGACAGATCTCACCGTCGCGCCTGCCGCCGAAGTGCCGCTGCGCATCTTTGCTCAGGACGACATCGGACTATCGCTCGTGCGGTTGTGTTGGACCGACGCCGATGCCGCTACTCTCGGGGCGGGCGATGCAGCGGTCGCGTCGTCGCTGAATGCTTCGGTGCAATCAATTTCGTTGCCGCTGTCCGCGACGGGATCATTGGAAGAGTCCATCGCGACGTCATGGCCGATTGGTCCTCTTGGATTGTCTCCCGGGACGCAATTGACGTTCTGGGTCGAGGCGGTCGACGCTCACACGTCGGCGACGACTCCGGAAAATGCGGCCGGGCAGGTCGGCAAAAGCGCGCAGCGACGTCTCCATGTCATCTCTGAATCGGACAAACAGCGTGAACTGGCCGCCCGACAAACGGGAATCCTGGACACGCTCAAATCGCTCCGCGAACGTCAGGCGCAGACGCGTGATATGACGGCCCAATTGCGCATTCAGGCGGAACTGGCGGGTCGGCTCAGGCCGGCCGATCTGGACCTCCTCAAACAGGCGGAAATGCAGCAGCAGGACGTCCGTCGCGAGGTTGCCGATGACGCGTCCGGCCTGCTCGGCGGGATCGAGTCGCTGCTGCGCGAGATGGCATTCAACCAGCTCGACGATCCCGAGGCCTTGCAGCGGCTCTCTCTGCTTGCAGGTGATCTGAGCGAGTTGAATGATCGCTGGTTCCCAACGATCGAGCAGTTGCTGTCGCGGGCACGCAAGTCGACGGGGGCGGTGAATGACTCCATCAGCAGTGAAGAGGATGACCCGACCAATTCGCAGAGTACGTCCGGAGTGCTTCCGGAGGCGGAATCGGTGCCGCGGCATCTCCAGGATGCCGAAGAGGCGCAATCCACCGTTTTGGCGCTGCTCTCGGAAGCCGCCCAATCGCTCGGCGGGTGGCGCGAGCGGTTTCAGCTCAGCAGCGAACTTGACAGTCTGATCGCCGATCAACGGGAAGTGCAGCGCGAGACGCAGGAGATCGGCCGCGACACGTTAGCGAAATCCGCATCGCGACTCACGCCGCAGCAACAGGCCGACCTCGTGCGTCTCGCCGACCGGCAACGGCGGTTGGCGTCGAGATTGGAGCAGTTGCAGGCGCCGCGCACATCAACGGAAACTTCGAGTGGGCAGGCGGGCCGGGCCGACAGCGAGGGAATCTCGCAGGAACTGCGTCAGGCACAAGCGGCGCTCCGCGAGGAGGGTGTCGCGGCCGAAATGCACCAGGCGGCCGAGTCGCTGCAGCGCAATGAGATCCCTGCCGCCGCGGAATCCCAGGAGGCGGCTCTCGCTGCGCTGCGCGCCTTTAACGACCGGTTGCAACACGCACCACTCCTTGATCCAGAGTCCCTGCTCTCCGAACTTCAGGCCGCCCGCGAGCACGTGGAATCATTGCACAAGCAGCAGGAAGCGTTATCCCGGGATTCTCTTCCGCTCCTGGGACCGACCGCCGATCCGGAGCGCGAGGAGCAGCTCCAGCGGCTTGTGAAACAGCAGTCCGAGCTGGCCGATGACGCCGAGGAAATGGCCCGCACGTTGAGACGACAGCAGCAGGGCGCCGCCTCACAAACGGCCGACCGCGCAGGCCGCCGCATGCGGGACGCGCAAGCCGCCATCGAACGGGAACAGCCGGAAGGGGTCGCGGTCAATCAACAGGAAGCACTCGACGACCTTGCTCAACTGGCGAGTGAACTGGACGCCGCACAGAATCGGGCCGAAGGGGAGCAGGCGGCGCGCCAAATCGCAGAACTGGCGAACGAACTGCAATTGCTGGCAAATTCACAGCTAACGCTTCGAGAAAGTACGGTGGATCTGGATGCGCGTCAACAGGAGCGCGGCTCGTGGAGCCGCCCGCTCCGCCGCGAATTGCGCGAACTTGCTGGTCGTCAGCGCGGCCTGCGCGAGCAACTCGATGTACGACAGGTTGACCTGCAGGAACTTCCCGTCGTTCGAGGCGCACTAGCGGCCGTCAGCGAGGCAATGGATCAGGCTGCATCGCTGCTGGATCAGGAAAAGAGTGGATCTCTCACTCAAGGCGCGCAACAGGATGCGGCATCGCGGTTGACTTCCGTGGTTGAGATTCTTGAGGAAGAAGCGGCCCCGTCGAGCCGTACTCCCTCAGGAGCGGAGTCCGCTCAGCGAGGTGAGGAATCGTCACAATCGGCGTCTCGCCCACAGCTCACGGCTCAACTCAAACTGTTGAGACAAATGCAGGCGGATGTCAATCGCCGCACCTCGGAAACCGCAGCCGCGGCTGAGACAACTTCTCCAGCGCGGGACGCACTGGCGCGAGAACAAGGCCGCATTGCCGAGTTGTCGCGAGAACTTTTGCGACACTTGGTTGACTCGCAGAAGGTAGTTCCCGGCAGCCAACCTGAACCGGAGGCGTCGCCATGAGGTTGTTGGTGTGGCCACTCCGGAAGTCGCACGTCGGCTGCGCTCTGCTCGTCACAGCAGTCGGCTTCGGAGGGAATGTGCATCGCGTCGATGCCGACGATGAACTCGATCGACAGTTGCTGGAGTCTTTGGAAGGCCCCCCAGCCTCCGAAGTGCAATCGCCCGCGGCGTTGATCAGCCGGCTGCTGGAAAACACGCATACGGCCCGGCTGCGACTGGAAGCGGGTCAGCTCGACGAACAGACGGCTGGAGTGCAACAGCAGATCCTGGACGATCTTGACGCGCTGCTGCGGCAGACGGGAACTCCGCCTCTGCCGTCGTCCGAGGGTTCTCGGTCTCCCGCTGGCGGTGCGGATGCCGCGCCCTCGGAGGGGAATGCCCAAGGGAACGAACAACTTGTCGACGCCCCTGATTCACGATCGAGCGACGGTGCGGACGGAAAGGGAAGCCCGGCGAACGACCCCAACGCGCCGGCCCGGGAGTCGACAGAGCGCACAACGGCGGGAACGGAAACGGCCGCCGAGCGGGAGCGGCGATTGGGACTGGCGACGGCCGCCTGGGGACATCTTCCGCCAAAAGTCCGCGAACAGATGCGAAGTGCCTTTAGCGAAACGTACCTCCCCGAGTACGATGAACTTCTTCGCCGTTATTACGAAGCGCTCGCGGCCCGTCGCGATCCGCCGGCGACGACTGGCAAACCGCCGGCGCCATGACCCTCGGCGCTGGTCCTCGATTGATCTTTCATGCCCGCTCCCCGTTCGGCCCGCCGTGTTCGACCTCCGCATCCTGCTCCCCCAGAGGCGGCCGGTCCTCTGCGATTGCAACGTTTTCTCGCCGCTGCGGGACTGGGGTCCCGCCGACAATGTGAGGACTACATTCTGGCAGGGAGAGTCAGCATCGACGGCCAGACCGTGTCGGAACTCGGGACGCGCGTCGATCCCGAGTCGCAGTCGGTCGCCTTCGACGGAGAAAGGTTGCGGCTGGAACGCAAGCGGTACTATGTCCTTAATAAGCCGGTCGGCTACCTGTGCACCCATCACGATCCGGGCGGCCGACGGAATGTGACGGAATTGTTTCCTGCGGGGAAGCCACGGTTGTTTGCCGTGGGGCGGCTTGACGAGGCCAGTGAGGGCTTGCTGATCGTCACCAACGACGGCGAACTGGGGAACAAGCTGGCCCATCCCCGTTATCGGATTGACCGGACATACCTGGTGCAGGTCGTCGGACACCCCACAAGGACGGTTCTCGAAGAACTGGAGCGAGGCATGTACTTCGCGGAGGGGAAGTTCCGCGCCCAAAGTGCCCGGCCGGTCAAGAAGCAAGGCAAGAGCACATTCCTGGAGATCCGTTTACGGGAAGGCCAGAACCGCGAGATTCGACGACTGCTGGCGCGCATCGGTCACAAAGTCATGAAGCTGCAACGGGTCGGATTCGGTCCACTCCGTCTGGGACGGCTCAAGCCGGGAGAGATTCGTGAATTGCGGCCGGCAGAGATCGAAGCGCTCCGCGCACTTGTGCAGAAAACATCCGCTCCGCAACCCCGGCAGACTGCTCCTCCATCGCGGCGAAGTCCCCCACCCCCCCGCCAGAATCGCCAGGCACGGAACACCAGGCGGACGAAGAAGACACCTTGAATCGACGCGCTGCCTTGGAATCACATCGTCACCCGCCGCGCAACTGGCAATCCTGCACGGGCGCTTCAAGCAATCGTTGTCTGACTTGATCACGGAAGGATTTCGCGAATCCTGAATGGTGACCGACGTGTAACGGATGGATCAGCACAGCAATTATCTTCCCGGAATGTCGCCCCACGCCGTACACACTGCTGCGCGCGTTGTGGAACAACAGCGACTGGCAGCGGACACGTTCCGGTTGCGGCTGCATTGCCCGGAAGCAGCGGCCCTCATGACGCCCGGCCAGTTCTTCATGGTCCGTCCGTCAGGGGGAACCGATCCACTGCTGGGCCGGCCCTTCGCGTTATATGACACGGTTCTCGGTACGAAGGGTCGGCCGGAGTCGATCGACTTTGTGTATCACGTTGTCGGCAAGCTGACGTCGCAAATGAGTTCCTGGACGGGCGGCGAACCGGTCGAGTTCTGGGGACCTTTAGGGAACGGCTTTCCGGTGGCGCGCGGCCGACATCTGATGTATATCGGCGGAGGGATTGGCTATACGCCCGTGCTGGCCGTTGCCCGGGAGGCGTTGGGGCTGAAAGCGTATGGATCTCCGTCGCGCTCAACGGAGCGTACGTGCGATCGCGTCACGCTCTGTTACGGTGTTCGCACAGCATCGCAGCGTGCCGATCTCGGCGACCTGGAGCATATTGAGGGACTTTCGATTCGAATCACCACCGACGACGGCAGCGAGGGTCGTCACGGATTGGTGACCAGCCTGTTGCAGGAAGCGCTGGTCGAGACGAATCCGCCGGATGCCGTCTACTGTTGTGGTCCGGCGCCGATG
>JAHBXU010000840.1 GCA_019636315.1 Planctomycetaceae bacterium
CATCGTTTCGGGGTCGCAGTCATTGTCAATGTCCCGTGACGTTTCAGTGATCAGACGGCGAATTTCAATGGGATCAGCGGAACTCCCGGTAAACCATCTCATCAGGCGGACATTCGTGGCCGACGAGTGCGGTTGAGTTTCCCGGCCGGACCGCGATCATCGCAGGCAGGGAGCTGCGCGAGATGGCTCCATCTTATCTGACCCTTTCAGAAACGGTTAGGGTCCAAGAAGTCACAATCTCGTTGGGGTGTCGTCACGGTTGATTGCGGAGTCTCTGATGGGCGCCATGCTCTCACACCGCGAGGCGGGTGAGCATGCCGGAAACCCGCAGGACATGCCACCCAAGATTCTCTGAATCTGCCGAAATTTGCTCCGACACCCGTTTCGTGAGGCGGAGGGGAGCGTCCAACGCCAATATGCAGTTGCGGCTTGTGCTCGGTTGGGACACCGCGCAACTCTTGCAGCCCGCTTCGTATCGCGTACGGTTGGTCTTCGCCGATCCGAATCGACGCAGGATCGTGCATTCAAGGGCCGCGAAGAAATTCGTTGCTAAGGCTTCGCGCCGTGTGCGTGCCGCGAGATCTCAGTGAGGTGCAGCGGGTGGAGCCCTCGCGGACGCTTCGGATGACAAAAAGATCGATCCGATCAGGTCATTCGTTCGCCGCTCCCAGAGGAGAGGCTTTTGCTTCCACCGGTTCAAGCAGCCATCCGGAGTGAACCTGCGTGTAAGGCGGCATCTTCTCGGGAGCTTCGCCGCCGAGGCGTTCCACCGCCCATGCCAGTGCGTAGGCGACCGAGGAAGGGGGAATCCGACGTCCGAGAGCGAATTGAATTTCCAGCAGCCGCGACGTCACTTGCATGCGTCCAATTGTGACGGCGCACATTCGACGGACCTGCTCCAGTTCGGGCGGATCGGACTCAATGTCCTGAATGCGAGCGATGAGCGCGTCAGTCAATCCTTCGTCGGGCTGCCCCTCCAGAAAACGTCCAAGTCCCCAGATCGCCGCACTCCGAGAGGCCTCACGAGTGACGTCCTTGGGAACATGCCGCCGCATGGTGGGTACGATCCGCTCCTCCTGCAGGACGACGAGTGCTTCAAACAGGTGTGCCAGCTGAACCTCCTCTCCGGGCTGCCGAAGGTCAGCACGCGTCTTCAATACGTCTGCGGAAACGCGTTCGGCCCGCCGGAAAACACCTTCCTTCGTCTCGGGGACCGCCAGCTTCCGCAGTCCCCAGGCGGCGGACGCCATAACCTCTGGTCGTTGCACGTCCAGCAACTCGACGAGCCGCGCGGCTGCCGGTTTGTAATCGCACACAGCCAGCAGATATGCCGCTTGCTCCTGTCCGCGCCAGCTGTTCTGGGCGAGCACGTCCATTGCGGCATTTCTCACCGTGTCGGCGAACTCAGGTTGCTGACTGAATCGATGCAAAGCGCTGCGGGCGGCGGCCCGCACCTGGGGATGCGGATCGTCCATGACAACTGCGATACGTGGGATGCGTTCGCTGGTGGGGCGCGCAATATAGGCGTCGAGTCCGCATTGCCGCACTTTCGGGTCCTTGTTTTGCAGAGACGCGTCCGCCAGGGGCAACACGAGTGACGGGTCAATCTCCAGGAGGCGTCGCAGTGCGGGGGCGGCAACGGTCGGATTGGCATGCGCCGCTGACGACAGCAGGATCTCTTGAGCCGCCGGCGATTCGTGTCGAAGCAGGAGGGCGACCGCGCACAATTCGTCCGAAAAGCGGCGTGACGGGCGTCCCAGTAATCGCTGTGCATCCGGTTCGAGTCCGTTTGTGGCGATCTGACCGGCCGCACGCGACGCCGACAAGCGCACACCATCAGGAAGGGAGGAACGATGCACAATCTTCAACAGGAGCGGCAGTGCGGCTTCATCCTGCACGCGCGCCGTTCCGTCGCAGGCCAGGAGCAACTCGCGACGAAATGTCTCGGCATCCGACAGGCGGCTGCGCCAATGTTCGCGAATCGGTCCATAGTCCCATGTCGCAAGTGCCGGTTCGATCAGCAGTCGAAAGGAGGTGCCCGCACGCTGCGACCACGAGAAGAGTTCATCTGCCGCGTCCTGTGCATCGAGCAGGATCAGTGTGCGACAGACAGCATAGGCCGCGAGCGGATCAAGGTCGTCATTCCTCAGCGCCGCGAGCAACTCGGGACGGCAATCGGCGGGTCCGGCGAGCCCGGATTGATGCGCCGCGGCAATCGAATCGGCGGCCGCTTTGACCAAGTCTGATTCCGGGCGACTGAGAGTGTCCTTCCACAGGCGGATTGCTCCATCAGGCAGGACCGTTTCCACGGGCGGAACATCGAATGCCGGGTCGCTCAGCATCAAGTAATCGAGCGTGATCTCTTGAGCGAGACTTCTGCCCGCCGCCAATGCGCAGCTCAATGCGAGTATCAGCATCGCGTGGTGGAGAAGGCCGCCGAGACAGAAGCAACGGCAATTCAACATCGTGAGCTTACTGAGGACGCGAAACGCGCCGGGTTTGCCAGAGGAGGATGAACAAACTCGCAATCGATGCGAGCCCCAGCACCCACCAGT
>JAHBXU010000841.1 GCA_019636315.1 Planctomycetaceae bacterium
GCCTGCACCCGAGTCCATCGGAACTGGAGTTACACCACGGAGTGGGACACGATCCGGACCCGTCCAATCGCACCACCCAAAAGCCGGAGTTGCTCCAGCCCGTTCCTGTGTTCAGGCGCCGTTCGAAGTGGCCGATCTGGCCACAACCCTTCGCCGGCTCACCAACCTGGTCAAGAATCGGGTCATATCGCTCGATGAGCGCAACGAGGTCGGCGTGGTCCCCTGGTTCAGAGATGCGATCATCGTCCTGGTAACGGTGAAGCAGGGCCTTGTAGTGGTCCAGTGCGCTTTTTTGGGTCCGGAAGCTGTGGGGGCCGATCTCGACGGGTTTTGCCATGCCTTCCTCTCCTCACCACTGATTCCAGAGATCAACCGCCACTTCGACCAGTGCATCACAGTCCGTCTGAGACCAGCAGGTGTGGTAGCCATCACGAAGCAAGTAATACTGTTCGTTGGCGCAAACCAAGTCTGTCTTGGCTGCATCCTGCCGATACCAGTTGAGGATGTTGGCCACGCAGTCCTGATAGCTGGTTGTGAACTCCTCATTCGGTACGTTGTACAGCAGGCCCTCGATGTAGTACGAGGGCGCAATACCGGCCTCGATCAAGCCACTTTCGACCAGTCTGCTGCGCATGTTCTTGAACACGCGGGCCATCGGCTTTAGCCACTTCGATGATGCCTGATGCTTCGCCGTCAGATTCGCCGAATGCTGCTTCGGGTAGTTCGCAATTCGTTCGCCGGCAGCGTTGAAGAAGCAGATGCCTTCGACGTACTCGGAGTCGCTCGCTGACCGGAACTTGAAGTACCGCCGGAATTGCGTCGCGACAATCACATCCGACTTGCGCCGTGAACCGCTCGCATCGATGGCAATTGCCTTGTCGCCAGTTTTCACCGCTGATCCGTATTGGTCTTCAAGCACCGACAGCACGTCCCGCTTGAAGTCGGTGTGCGTGTAGGTCGCGTCGCTGAATGCCTGCTTGTAGGCTGATTTTTCGTCATCGGACAGCGATTCGAGATCGCTATGGAAGCAGTCATCGAGCCGAATGACGATGTCCACGTCGCTCTCGGCATAGATATTCGTGTCGTTGCCGTATGAGCCTTGAAGGAACACCTTGAAATTCTTGCCGGCGTAGGGCGTGGTGCTCGCCTCCAAGACGCTTTTGATCGCGTTATAGGTGTTGCTCGACTGGGTAATTGATCCCTGATGGGACCACGTTTCGAGCTGTGATTCTGGAATAGGCATCTTCCCCCCCTGGCTATATCAAATACTCGCGAAGCTGATGCTCCCGTGACGCGAACGACTCCCGCCCTCGCTGGAACAAGATGTCCAGCTTATTGATGTCGTGCTCCAGAAGATCGGTCGCCATTTCAGGGGTGACATAGGAGTCACTGATCCGAATGGTCGGTATGTCATGGAAAAGGATCTGCCGCAGTTGGTCCATCGACTGCGTGTTGATTTCCAATGTTTTCTGCAGCAACTGCACGCTAACGAGATATTTCTTCGCGAGCCTCATCAGGAAGCTCGGCTTCGGGTCGGGGTAGACACCCACGCCAACGCTCACCAGCCGGATGTCCTTGCGGTCACTTTGCAGTGCCTGGACTGCGTCGGCGATCGCGTACAGCGTCGGGTTATTTGCGCAGTACCCGCCATCGATCAGTTCGATATCCTCGCCCATTGATGTTCTTACGATCGTCCGCTCAAAGAACGGGTAAGCCGAGCACGATGCCTTGACGGCGTCTGCGATGCTTACACCAAAGCCTGGGACGAACGTGCCGACACGCCCGTGCGCTTGGGCAACGCTGCCCTTGAAGATCATTGGGCGCTCGGTCAGCCACTTGGCTGTGACGATCCCTACGCCTGTCTTCACGTCACTGAACGTTGTATTGCCGAAGACATCGCTCGCCAGATTTTTCAATGCCTGCGACCTGGCCGGAGCGGTCTTCTGTGACATCACGGTAGGCACGTGCTTGCGGTAAAGCTGCAGGATGGAATCGATGTCGTGGCCGAGCGCAATCAGTGACGCGATGATCGCGCCTGTGCTGGTCCCAAAAACCAGATCGAATTTCTGGTGAAGTGGGCACCCGACCATAGCCTCGATTTCCTTGAGTACCCCCAGTGTGTAAAAGCCCTTGGCACCGCCGCCGTCTAGCGTCAGGACGCGCAGCAAGGTAGGTGACGTCGAGTCCTTCTTCGATTCCACCATTTTCAACGCCCTCACCAAAACTGATGAACACATGCAATGCCGGCGATCATCAGCGCAATCTCGGGCTGAAATCGTGCCGCGCCAGCGTCTCTGGCTTGAGGTGAAGCTCTGCGAAATCTTGCATGGCGCCCGTACCGATCCTTTTATCGCTGCGCCGCTTGTAGTTATCACAATACGACGCACACACAAATCAAAATGGAGTCATAGACAGATTCTATGGCAGACCATATACTTTCCGCAATAACCCGCACAAGCATTCGCTAACCCGAACGAGCCAGCCAGGATGTCGAACGAACAGCTTGCAGATCTAACCCAGCCACAACGCGACCGGCTCGCGTTTGTGGAGTTGC
>JAHBXU010000842.1 GCA_019636315.1 Planctomycetaceae bacterium
GTTCGTGTCGGCCAACGGTCCGTCCGAATCGACGACCCGCGGGACGACGGTGCTGTTCCGTCCGCTGGCGGCCATCGGCCCCGGCGAGACCGTCAAATTCCAGGTGCTCGTCCGCGGCAACCGTCCCGGCAACCTCCGTCTTCGCACGCAGTTGACCTCGGCGTCGATCCAGGAGCCGCTGGTCGCCGAGGAAGTCACGAAGTTCTACGACGAGTGACGGAGCCGCGCGGCGTCGGCGGTCGCTTTGCCGCCGCGCCGCTCACGGTACGCGGAACGCCCTAAACCCCCTTCTCGGGGGCGACGGGGCGGCCGCCCTGCCCGGTGCGGGCCTTGTTGAGCGCCTGCAGATAGGCCCGCGTGCTGGCTTCGATGATGTCGGTCGACAGTCCCTGGCCGTGGTACACGCGGCCCTGGCATTCGATCTCGACGAGCACCTCGCCCTGAGCGTCCTGACCGCCGGAGACGCTCTTCACCTCGTACTGAGTCAGCGCGGCGCTGATGCCCGTCAGCCGCTCCAGGGCCCGGAACACGGCGTCGATCGGCCCGTCCCCGGTCGCCGCGTCCCGCAGCGTCGTCGCCTCCTCGCCGTTCTGCATCCCGAGCTCGATCGTCGCCGTCGGGATCGTTCCCGTCCCTCCGAAGACATGGAACGAACTCAGCGTCCAGGTTTCCGGCGCATGGTGCGAGCGGCTTTCGATGATGGCCACGATGTCCGCGTCGTAGATCGACTTCTTCTTGTCCGCCAGCGCGATGCAGTCCTGGTAGACCCGCTCGAACGTTTCTTCTTCCAGCGGGTAGCCCAGACGCGTCATGCGATCGCGGAACGCGTGCCGCCCGCTGTGCTTGCCCAGAACCAGGTTCTCGCCGACGAACCCCACGTCCTCGGGCCGCATGATCTCGTACGTCGCCCGCGACTGGAGCATCCCGTGCTGGTGGATGCCCGCCTCGTGCGCGAAGGCGTTCTGCCCGACGATGGCCTTGTTCCTTTGGACCGTCATGCCAGTGACTTTCGACACGAGGCGGCTGGCGTGGCACAGCCGGGGCGTCTGGATGCGGGTGGAGACGCCGTAATAGTCCTGGCGAGTCCGGAGCGCCATGACGATCTCCTCGAGCGCCGCGTTGCCGGCGCGCTCGCCGAGGCCGTTGATCGTGCATTCGACCTGCCGCGCTCCGGCTTCGACGGCCGCGAGACTATTGGCCACCGCCAGCCCGAGGTCATTGTGGCAGTGGGTCGAGATCACGGCCCGGTCGATGTTCGACACCTTGTCCTTGAGCGTCTTGATGACATGAAAGTAGTGATTGGGCGTCGCATAGCCGACCGTGTCGGGAATGTTGACGGTCGTGGCGCCCGCTTCGATCGTGCGCTCGACGACCTCGCAGAGGAAATCGAGTTCGGTGCGGGCGGCGTCTTCCGGAGAGAACTCGACGTTGGGGGTGGTGATGTCGGCCCGCGCGGCCATTTTGTCGACCGTGTACCTGACCATCTCGACCGACCGCCGCAGGATTTCCTCCTTGGCCATTTTGAGTTTGTGCTCGCGGTGAATGGCGGACGTCGCCAGGAAAACATGGATTCGGACGTCGCGGGCGTCCTTGAGCGCTTCCCAGGCGCGGTCGATGTCCTCGACGCGGCAGCGGGCCAGTCCACAAATTGTGGTCTGATCGCCGAACGCCTGGGCGATCTGCCGCACAGCGTCGAAGTCGCCCGGTGAGGCGATGGGGAATCCGGCTTCAATCACGTCGACACCGAGTTCGACCAGTGCCTTGGCGACGTCCAGTTTTTCGTTGGTGGACATCGAACAACCGGGCGATTGCTCGCCGTCTCGGAGCGTGGTGTCGAAGATGGTGATGGTGTTGGACATGGTGGGCTATGGGAGTTGAGAGTCGTGAGTTGATTGTTGACAATCGATTTCTGCGCCACATCGTCTCTGACCACTTGTCGTCCTCACAGTGGCGTCAACGAAAAAGCCCTGAGACTTCGGAGAAGCCTCAGGGCTGGGTCTTGCGTCATGAAACAGTGCGGAACCCGGCCTAAGACCTCCCAGCGGGGGTCAGGTCAAGTAGCAGGCCAAAGACGGCAGTGTTGTGGGACATTGAGAGCGGTAGCCTAAATTGTTCGACTGTCAGATCATAGGTCCCTGGAAAGATCGGCGTCAACCGACCAATGGGCCGGGTTGTCGAAGGTCTCTCCCATGCCTGGTGGCGCAATGTTTGGGGCAGGCGAGGCCCGGTGAGACACAGCGTTCGGTGCAGGGTTCGGTCATGGGAGCGCTCGATGATGATTGGACGGAAATCCAAGGCGTGGGGCGTTGACGCCAGGATTGTTGGTGCGTAGTAATTCCCTTGTGGTTCTCAATTTCCGGAAATCTGGCAGGGCCATCAGAAATTGCGTGGACGAAAGGGCGAGTTGTGGTAGGATGGCGGCCTCAACGCCTGTGAGGTGGTGCTTTGTGAAGGTTCGTTGCAGTAAGGCGACGGTGAGTTTCGGAAGTCAGTGCAACGAACAGCAAAGTAGACCGGGGAATCGACGCCTTGCGGATTCCCAGTTCTCGGGAT
>JAHBXU010000843.1 GCA_019636315.1 Planctomycetaceae bacterium
CACAGATCAGAAAATCGACTGCTGATCCCTGAACTCCGGCCGCTCGGCAAGTGTTGTGGCATTCTGCGGCCAGTTCATAGACCGGAGCGTCCAAAGCCTGGTCGTCGAAGTACGCGAGATACCGCCGCATCTCACCGAACTCTGATTTCGAACGGATCCCAGACAGGATCTCCTGCCGGACCATCCCCAGCAACACGACTCGACCTGAGGCAATCAACTCATGCACTTCCGTGGCAATCCGTTTCTGTGCCGCGGTCAAGCTTTCCGGACGTCGGCGAAACGCGTGCGACCAGACGGACGTATCGACAAGAACTTGCATCATCCTCACCGCGATTTTCGCGAGCGTTCTTTCTTGTAATCGTAGTCCGGATCCCAGTCGATCTTCCCGAACAGCTTCACGATCTCCAACTGTTTGCGGCGCTGAATGTACTCCTCGAGCGCGGCGGTCACCGCGGCTTTCTTCGTTTTGTGCTGACCAAGCTCCTTCGCCTGTTCAATCAGCTCATCGCTAATCGCGAGATTGGTGGCCACGGTATGCTTCCCTCAACAGATGTGTCACTCGATGTGTGAATCGTCACACACTGTCGGCGGCATGTCAAGATCGCTGGGGTGGCCCAGCCGTTTCAGCCGCGTAGGGTGCATGGAGCAACGCGGAATGCACCGCAATTGCGGCTCCAACCTGTCTCTGCGATGCATTCCGCTTCACGACATGCACCCGACTTCTCTGGGCCACCCGGCGGTTTTTTGAGAGAATTACGTCTCTGGTGCTGATTTCGACCAAGCTCATTCATCGATTGAGCCGTAGTACGGTGTCGAAGTACGTATCACTTCGACTGCAGTTTGGCGGTCGGAGATCAGTTGTGGTGTGGTGCATTGTGCTGCTCGGAGACCTCTGTCATGAACATCTGCCGTTTCATCGTCACCTGCACGCTCATCCTCTTGGGCGTCGGGACCGCCATTGCCTACACATTGAACGCTCAGGCCCCGATCACGAATCGATCCTTGGCCTCTCGGAGCGAGAACGCGGATCCTGTCGACGACGGCCGGATGCGCGACGACATCGAGCTTATTTCTTTTGAATTTCAACGCGAAGGCGCAGCCACTCCGGAAGTCGCCGCCGAAACCTTGTGCCGTGCCTGTGCCACAGCATCCCCAACGTACTTCATTCAGCATCAGCTCGTCGGCGTGTGCGAAGAACCGATCAACACGCTCCAGATATTCGCGGAATGTTTGCACAGCACCAAGTTTCGCCATGGTGAGGAGTCGTTCACGGTCTACGACTTTCCCCCCGGAAAGGGCATCGACCGGAAGAAGACTTTTCGCACCATTGCCAGCCAGGACTTTGATCTCAATAACGAGGAGGTTGAGAGACGAATGCGATTTCAGGCGGCGAGCACCTACTCCGGACGACAATTCAAGAGCATTGACGTTGTCGCGGAGAGTTATGACGGCCTTGAGTACCGAACACGGATTGTCGTCGCACGGGTGAACGACAGATGGTACGCGATGCCTCGCTGCCACAGATCGGCAGCCTTTTATGAAATCGCAGATGCGATGGGTCTTCCATCGCCGGAAGCGAAAGAGGCCAAGTAACCAAGCCATGGACTGGAGCTGCGAATGCGCGGCCAGGTAGGGTGCATGGAGCAACGCGGAATGCACCGCGATTGCGGTTCCAATCTGTCTCTGCGGTGCATTCTGTTTCACGACATGCACCCTACTTGACTGGGGTGGCCCAGCGGTTTCAGGCTGGGTGCCGCAGACACAAGACGAACGGCACTTTGCAAACGATCTACCAAGAACGCCTGGACACGGAGTGAAGTTCGTCCTGTCGCTCCGCGACCCGGCCGTCGCAAACTCGGGCCGGGCCACCTGCCATCGATCATGTCGTGAACGACTAATCACACGGCGGATCATTGCAATAAGGAATATTGTAGTTCATTGTAATGACTCCACCCCATTTGAGCACGTCGCCACAGCTATTGTGCCCATCATAAATGGAGCACTGTTGGCTGTACGCCTTCATTTTCTGATCACAGAAAAAGTACTCCGCAGGTGCGTCAACGCACTCGTAAATGGGGAAGCCTCCGCACGCCACGCATACTGGGTCTCCGTCGACGTCGCCATTCGTATTTGTTGCGGGTTCCCAATTGCCTTGACAGCACCGATCGTTTCCAGCACTTCCAAGTGCAATCTGCTGGACGAGCAGAACCGGCAGGACTAGCCCACACCCAGCGATCACTCCGGTATTCCTCCAAGCGCTCGTGATTTCACTTTCTATTACCAAGTTGACGATGAAATGGAGACGGTCAATTGATACTACTACTGCCGGCGCATGGAAAGCCGGCGCCTCAGGAAGTACATTCCGACGATTAGGAGCGCGCAACTATTCATCCAGAACAGCCATGGATGCCGCAGTAGCTCTGGTTGCGGCTGGTCACTGACGCGCCAGTTATCTCCAGTTATCTCATTGATGACAAGCGTTCCCGGGGAAAAGGCGATATCGAATCGGCTCGGCCCGATTTCTTTGTTCACTCGGATCTCGCGAATTTCC
>JAHBXU010000844.1 GCA_019636315.1 Planctomycetaceae bacterium
GAGGTGAGCGTTCCAACGGACGTCGCTCTGACGCAGCGTGGGGATCCAAGTCGCCGGCCATATCCGAAACCGCCTGGTTGTACCGGGGTGTCTATGGTTGCTGTCTCATGGGGACCGGCAGAAACACCGGCTGTCGGGCTGCGTTCGCCACGGCGCGCGACATCTCTAGTGGCATTATCGGACGAAGACCCTGCGGGTCATGAGGGTTTCGCAACATCTTCCGATCGAGAAGAATACGGGACAGGGGAAGAATTTCCTGTGCGGGCGGCATCGAGAGCCCGCGTCGCGCCGCCGAAGGTTGGAGTTTGAGCGCCGGAGTTCAGATTATGGTCGAATGTTCAGGTCGCCATTTCGTGTTCGTCTATGGCACGCTGATGCGGGGCGGGTGCCGCGCTCATGCACTCGGGGACGAGCACTTTCTCGGAACGGCGCGCACGGCGCCGTGCTATCGGCTCTTCGACTGCGGCGAGTATCCCGGACTGGTGCCGAACGGAAACCGCAGCATCGTCGGCGAACTCTGGGAGGTCTCCGCGCGTTGCCTCGAACAATTGGACCAGATCGAAGGCGTCGACGAGGGGTTGTACGAACGACGCCCGATCCAGTTGCAGCCTCCAGGGACTGAGCACCCCGTGGAAGCGTATTTCTACCTGATGCCGACCACCGGTCTGGTCGACTGCGGCGATCGGTGGGTCAACGGCCCGCACTCGTCGCGCGGGTCCGGTTGAGTGCCGCACCACACCGATACCTCTACCGAGAAGCAGCAATCTTCGTATCGGCTTCGACCGGAACCCACAGATTGCGGGGAGTAACGTCGACACGCGCCACTCGCGGTGCGTGAAACCGCACGACATAGCGGACGCGGGAGCGGTCGGGGCCCGGGCCGGACGCGATCTGAGAGTCGATTCCCAAAGGAAGGACTTCCGCGCCATTCTCGGGCTGCTGTTGAAGACCCTCTTCTGCGGGCGGTCGATTGTCGTGTTCTCCCGACTCCGAAGGTTCGGCAACTGCCGGCGCGGCTCCGGGTCGCTGTTGAATCGTCTGCTCGATATCGGCGTCCGGCTCGGTCACTGGTCGCTGTGCGTCAAACCGCCGGAAGTCGAAATCATCCTCGGGCTCCTGGCCGCCCGGAGGCAGGACCGATCCCGGAGGTTCCGTTGTCCCCGGATTGTTCGTGGCGGGCGCTTTGTATTCTTCTGATTCCGGTTCCTGTTTATAGGTCGATCCCGAGGGGGGCGGAACGTACTTCTCATTGCCCGGCTTCGGCTCTGCGGGAGATGACTGTGGCGACGACGATGGCGACGCACTGGATCCGCCATCGCTCGCGCAGTCGATCCCGCAACCGGAACATGACGCGAGCCCGCACGCATCGCAACACGAGCTGGGATAAGCCGAGCAGGCGCCGCAAGTTCCGCAGGCAGAGCCACAGCTGACGTTACTTGCCCCACATCCACACGGATCACATACGCTCTGCGACGTCCATCCGCCGCAGCAGTTCGACGGGGCATAGGAGGCGACGTACGAGCCGCCCCAACTGGAGTCGCTCACGCCGTACCCGTACCACACGGGAGCGTATCCGGCATAGTAGCCGCCGTTATAAGGGGAGACGCCATACCAGGATTGGTAGAAGGAGTCAGCATTCGCCGGCCTCATTGAGGCGAACGGCAAACAGAGTGTGCACGCCGAGATCAGGAGAAGTTTCGTATAGCGCAGCGTCATCGGGAGGTCCTTGTCTCGTAGTCACAGATGCCGACCTACGATCCTGTATCGGCAAAACGACGGCAATTTTTGCCGGAACGTCAGATATTCCGGATTTGATGAATCTCCAATCACCGTTCTAACCGGCCCCGGCCGTGAAAGTCAACGACCTGGCGGTTTCGAGACGCAAGGAAGCGCGCCGGCTGATGAATGAGGGACCGCCAATCCGAGCCGCGCTCATCAATTGATGAGGGGTGGTCTATTCTTTCGCGGCATCGACCACTTCAATCTTGAGCTTGTTCAGGATGCCGACAAGGGGGACGAAGACGGTGGCGGGCGCCGGGCCGTCGTCCGAGAGGCTCGAATCGGAAAACTTGATGTGTGCCGGTCCCACGCGGCCGCGGGCCAGCGTCGCATCCAGAGGAATCCAGCGTCCGTTAAGGAAGGCTTCAGTCCACATGTGCCCCACAAATGCTCCGTGAAATTCGGAATAAACCAATCCGACCGCGACGCGCGACGGGATCTGCCTGACGCGGAGCATGGCGGCCAGCAGGACCGCATGTTCGGTGCAATCGCCTTCCAGATTCGATGCGACTTCCGCAGCGGTTGCGAGTGCCGTCGAGAAGTTCTTTTCGCTCAGCTTGTCGTGCACATACGCTTCCATGGCCCGTGCGATGTCCGCTGGCGTGCCCTGATTGGCGGCCGCTGCTTCCGCGTGTGCGACGACCTTTGGATGATTCGATTCCAGGTATCGCGACGGGCGCAGAAAGGCTTCATCGACGGGTGCCGCGTCTGCGGCTGGCGCCATGTCGAGATTCACGGAGCGCACCGTCAAGCGCACCGTCTGATCGTCAA
>JAHBXU010000845.1 GCA_019636315.1 Planctomycetaceae bacterium
CCTCGACCAGTCGGTCAATTCCGCGGACGACGCGGCTCGTTCGACGGCGGGGCAATTGGAGCAGTCCGACGTTTGCACCGGCCGACAATGATTCATAGACCATCGACACGCTGTCTTCAGTGACAAACACGATCCCCGATGCCGCGAGTTGCGCGGCCACCCAGCCGGGTTGTGTTTGCGATTCGGGGATCACCTGGAGTTGCCCCAGCGACGGCAAGGCCAGCGCCTCCAGAAAGGCCGCGGGCGTTCGGCGCGATGTTGTCAGCGTCCATGGGATTCCTGGCGTCGATGCAACAATCTGAGTGATCTGCCGGACGACGCTGGCCTGGTCCCAGTCGTGATGTTTGGAGGGTCCGCCGACCAGCAGAAGCCCCCGGCTCCTGTTCGGTTGCTCAGCCGGTTGAATTTTATTCAGCACGCCGCGCGTCCCGATGACGTTGCCTGCCCGCTGGGCGGGCGATGCCTGCTGCAGGTCATGTTCGGGGATGAGACACAGATCGAACCACGAGAGCGGCAATGTGGGTCGCATCAGCACGACGAGGCGTCCGCCGCGCGCCCGCCGTGCGGCGAGTGCCGCGGCATGCGTCGAGTGCCCGGCCGCAAGAATCAGATCCGGACTCGGCAGCACCTCGCCGGGAGGAAATCGATTGCCGAGAAAGTCGCGACCGGCCGCCCAGGCGGAGCAGGTGGGGATCAGGTGGACATCCAGCGGACGTCGCTTTTCGAGCGATGCAATCAGGCCGCGCGACTGATTCTCGTGCCCCGGCTTACCGTCGGTCAGCCACCACACCACCGTCGTCACCGTCCCCCCTCGCCCCGGCATCTCACGCGACTCCGTTTCGTGTCCGACTCGACAGTCCCCGGCGAATGCCCGGCAATAAAATTCATCGACGACAGTTCGCTGTTCGCCGCGTACCTCACGCGGCTTGCTTATGAGACCGCGCTTCGTAGAGACGCTGATACTGCGGACACGTCGCCAGCAATTTTTCGTGAGGCCCCGTCGCAACGACGCGGCCTTCCTCCATGACGACGATTCGAGTGATGAAGGACAACAGGCTGCTGGTGAGCATGTGCGTTACCATCAGCACCGTGCGCCCCTTGGAGAATTCCTTGAGTGTGGAATGGATCAACGCCTCACTTTGTGCGTCGATGGCCGAGGTCGCTTCGTCCAGAATCAGCAGAGCAGGATCACGAAGAATGGCGCGGGCCAGCGAGACGCGCTGGCGCTGCCCGCCGGACAACTCACCGCCGCGTTCTCCGACCGACGTTGCGAAGCCGTGCGGCAATTCGGAGACGAAGGAGTCGACATGGGCCCGGCGCGCGGCCGTCTCGATCTCCTGCGGAGTCGCATCAGGCCGGCCATATCGGATGTTCTCGGCAATTGACTCGTCGAACAGAACCGTTTCCTGCGTGACGAGGCCGATCTGACTCCGGAGATCGCGCAGCGATGACTGCTTGATCGGCACGCCGTCGATACGGACTTCACCTCGCTGTGGATCGAAGAAGCGCGGCAGAAGGTTCACGAGCGTTGATTTCCCGCAGCCGTTCTCACCCACAATGGCCACGACCTCTCCAGCCGCGATGGTGAGATTGACATTGTCCAGTGCGGCTCGTCGCGCGGGCGCCAGTCCGCGGACAGGATACTGAAACGTCACGTTCTCGAATTCGAGGGATTGTTGAAGCCGCGGCAGCTTCACCGGCGACGGCGGATCGCAGATCGTCGGCTTCCGATCGATTAGTTCGAAGATGCGATCGATCGCGGCCGTCGATGTCTTCAGTTTGGAATAGACGGAGGACATTTTGCGGACCGGATCGAGGATGCCCAGGAGCATCGCATACAGGAGCGTCAACTGCCCCATGTCCATCGGAGAGTTCGTCAGTCGAATCTCCCAGATTTCCGTCTTCTGACGCAAAACAAGGTACGCACCGGGGAGCATGGCGACGCAAACGGCCAGCATCCCCAAAAGTTCGATGGTCGGCTTGGTGAGCGCGTCGACCTGGACGACTCTCATCGCCTTGCTGTAGTAAATCTTGTGTTCCTTATGAAACCGCTGCCGATGCCGCGGCGCGCCGCCGAAGGCGATCACGATCTTCAGCCCTGCAAACGTCTCCTCCAGCACCTTGTAGATGCGGGACATGCTTTCGAGCATCCGCCGGCTGGCGCGCTTCAGCATTCGCCCGTAAAGGTAGAACGCGTACCCCAGAATCGGAATGAACACGAGCGACAGGAGCGTCAACCGCCAGTTCACAATCAGCGCCCCGACAATGCATACAAACGCCTTGAGCGGCTCGCGCACCAGGCGGCCCCCTAACAACGACAATCCCAACGACATCGTCTGGAAGTCATTGGTGAACCGCGACATCAGATCCGCCGATCCGTCCGCCGCCAGCGACTGGTAGTCCAGCATGAGCACTTTGCGGAAGCACTGTTTGCGAATCGACATCACCACCAGTTCGACCACACTGCCGACCAGCACGTCCTGGATGAAGATCAGCAACCCCTTGATCGCCGTCATGATGAGGAGAATGACGAGGATCCAGGTGAA
>JAHBXU010000846.1 GCA_019636315.1 Planctomycetaceae bacterium
TTGATCGTAACCGGCGTTGTTGTACTGATACCTGCATCTGACAATCCAACGTCGTCGATCACAATCTTCAGGTTGGAGCTACCGGAGATTCCCCGCAAGACGTCAGCCAGTGAGACATCGTTGAAGCTGAGCGAGACCTCCTGGGAGAGTGCGTTTCGGACTCGAGAACCATCCTCTGGGGTGTCCACGTGCTGAGCCGCGAGGGCCATCCAACGTTTGAAGTCGGAGTTAAAGTCCGTCGTATCGCCTACGTTGGCGATAATGTGCTCTTGTTCGACGTCATGAAACTGATTCGAGACAGTCTTTTCCTGTCGACGCGACAGCGATTCAATGAGCAACTCGACTTGCGGCGTCATGGCGTTGGACATGACGGTTGCATCGCCGGATTGGGGGACTCCAAGCTCGAAACTTCCGTGGCGGAATTGCACATCGACGTTGGTCGATTGGCGGGCCCATTGGCTTGCTTCGCGTCCTAAAGTCGTGGCGACCTGCGGGGCGGCGGGAGCCGCACCGTTCGCTGCCAGCAGCGGGGCCGCGACCGGCTTGCCGAGCATCGGCCGGCTGCTTTCATTCGCCGCGGGGAATTGTCCAGCGGCCGCCGGCGCGTTCTCTGTCAACTGTCTCAATTCGACAACGCCGTTTCCGTTGGCGACAACCGGTTGATCGACCGGCACGGACCCGGCCGGCGCCTGCTGAATGCCGTCCGTCAGGCGGTTCCAGCGGGTCAACGGAGTTGGTTGCTCTCCGGATTGCGATACCGACTGTCCGGAGAAGTTCTCCACGATCACCACACCAGCTGCGGGTGGTAACCCGCCAACGCCACCGCCGATACCGCCGCCTGCAAAAGTTCCGGCCAGGGGGCTCGCGACAATCGCCAACGATGCTGGACCGCTGCGTTCACTGGATTCCGGGAGAAGCGTCAGGTTCCGGGAGACATGGCCGGTCGGGCTGGAAGTTGGGCTTGAAATGACCGATTGCTCACCGAGTTGTACAGGCAATTCAGACGACTGCCCGGAATTCGGCATCACGACGACTGACGGTGGCGCGTCATGCTCTGAACGGGTCGAGAGATGGGGCAGGAGAAAATCGACTCGTCCACCAGTCGGGTCAGTATCGAATCGCGTGAGCGAATCGGTGCTGAGTGCCAGCAGATCCGTCTTCTGGTCCAGGAAACGCGCGGCGACACTGTGCGTCTGTGGCGGCGTGAATGACGGCAATGTGATGACGGCGACGACCGCCGCAGAGACCGTAACCACAGCCAGCAGCGCTGCAATCGCTGCTCGCTTGTGCGAGCGATCGCCGGCCACGCGCTGGCGACCGTCCACACGCCCACGGATTGCAACCCGTGGGATTGAGTTGTTTGTGACGGTGGCTGCCACGGCGTGAATCGCGGCACGCTGTTCATCGGTCAGAGCCGGCGTCGGTTCAGCCTGCAGCGCTTCAAACAACTGTGCGGTGAGGCCCTGAAGTTCCTCGACCGCCCGGCGGCTTTCCGGGGACGCGGCGAGATGGGCCTCGACCGCCTCGCGTTGATCATCGGACAGTTCGCCGAGAACGTAGTCGGTCAGCCGCGGATCGTCGGGGTGGATGGATTCAGACATGAGATGACTCCGGTCAGTGGAGTTCAGTGATTCGTGCGGAACATCAGTTAAAATCCCAAGCCGACGGCTTTGCCGTCGGTCGGACGGATATCGGCGAGGTCCAGGGTTTCGCTCACGACGTCGCTCCAACCCCGGCCGCTCCCAGCCGAGGTCCGACGGCGGAGCCGTCGGCTTGGGGATGGTCGATTGTGTGGTGAAGCCAATTCACGGGTCGCGGTTCAGTTTCTCGCGGATCTTCTTCAGGCCGGTATGGATCAAAAATCCGACGTTGGTCAGGGTCAGGCCAGTGACCGCGCTGATCTCGCGGTAGGTCAGGCCGTGCTGAAACTTCAATCGGATGCACTCCTGCTGGTTGGGTGTTAACTGGTCGAGGCAGTCGAGGATGCGGGCGGTCGATTCGCGATCTTCGGCCGTCCGGTCGGGGGCCGGTTCGCGGTTGTCCGTTTCGATCAGACTCGGTTCTGCGAGCGCCGACATACGGGATTCCTTCCTGCGGACATCGAGGGCCTTATTGCGACAGACGGTGTACAGCCACTGGGCGAGTCGCCCGTCCATTGCCGCTGCATCCTCGCGGCACAGCTTGAGAAACGTTTCCTGGACGACGTCACGGGCCCGGTGCGGGTCGCCGGTGATTCGCTGCGCGTAACGCAGCAACCGCCCCTCATATCGGTTGAGGGCCGCCGACACCCACTCCTGCCCGGTGTGTCCGTTGTTCCCCATCGCTGAGTCCGCGACTCGGTCGACCGGTATGACGCCCGACGGCCGGACCGTGTTAGCCGGGAAATTCAGAATCGGCGAAGATTTATGAGAATCGCCCAACCGATCGTTTCGCCGCATTTGAGCGGGTTAGCCGCACATTTGAAATGTGCGGCTAAACATGGTGGGGCGAAACCGAAATGTGCGCCTCAACCTGGCGTGGCTTAACGTGCGCGGTGAATCGG
>JAHBXU010000847.1 GCA_019636315.1 Planctomycetaceae bacterium
TGGGCCGCATGAGAGACGCCAACAGCTCAAACGCCCGCGGCACGTATTCCGGCAGCACGGCCGCATAGAACAACGTCAGCTCTTCGCTGGTGGATGCATTGTACTTGGCGCCGATCTCATCAAACACACGGTTGACGTCGTCCGCCGAATACTGCTCCGTTCCCTTAAAGACCATATGCTCCAGAAAATGGCTGACCCCGGAGACGTCGGATGTCTCGTCCCGCGATCCCGTACGAACAAAGAAGCCGACCGCCGCGCTATGCACGTCGTCATTGAGTTCTGCGATGACCGACAGGCCGTTCTCCAGGTGCAGTTCATGAAATGACATCGGGCACCTCCAAAGGCTCAGGACCGATTGTGAGGAGTGTGAGATCCAGAGGCGGATGCTCGCGCACGTAGCGCAGCACGTCGCTTACCGTGAGCCGGTCGATGCGTTTGTGCACTTCACTCAGGGGAACCGTTCGGCGCAGATGAAACCAGTCGCGGGTGATCGACGAGGCGCGCGACGCGGTCGATTCCTGCTGCATGATGAGGGCGCTCTTCGCGCCGGCCTTGCACCGCTCCAACTCGTCTTCGCCAATGCCGTCCCCCAGTTTGTGGATCTCCTGGAGTGTAACGTTCAAGGTTTCCTGCGCCCGTTCCGGCGTCGTCCCGGCATACGCCAGCACACGGCCTTCCTCCAGCAGCGAATTGAGCGTCGCATAGACCGAGTAACACAGTCCTCGTCTCTCGCGGACTTCCGTGAACAATCGCGAGCTGCTGCCGCCGCTGAGCACGCTGACGGCCGCCCAGGCGGCGTAATAGTCCTCATCGCGATACGGCACCGCGTCGAACGCCAGTCCAATGTGCGTCTGATTGGAGTCAGAAGAAATGTGGTCGCGTCGTGGACCACGCCCCCCGCGAACGAGCGGCATGTCCGGTTTCTGCTCCCAGTCGCCAAGCGTGGAAGCGACCGCCTCGCGGACAGCGTCGAAGTCGACATTCCCTGCAATACCGAGAATTGCCCCGTTCGGCCGGATGCCGCGGTTGTACAACGTGCGAATCGCGCGCATGGTGATGTGCGGCAGATCGCCCAAATCGCCGTCCGACGGCCGTCCCCAGGGGTCGTCATAGCAGCGCCGGCGAAGTTCAATAATGACCTTCTGCCGGGGCTCGTCCTCCGTGGCCCGCAGCGATTGCTCCACACCGGTGAGCACCGCCGAAAACTGGTCCTCCGGCAAATGCGGGCGACGCACGATGTCGCCGTAGATGTTCAACGCGGGGATGAGATTTTCCGCCAGCGTGGCGCCGCTGAACGAAATGTGATTCCAACCGACCGTCTCGTTCCGCTGTAAACCGAGTCGATCGAGCGCGTCCGACAATTCGCGATTATCCAGGTCGCCCGCGCCCCGGACCATCAGATCGCACAAGACGGCGGAGGATCCGTTCAGGCCCTCGTCCTCATAGACCACACCCGCCGGCACGGCCAGCGAGAATGATGCAGACTGCACGGCTCGCATCGGCTCGACCAGTAAGGTGAGCCCGTTCTCGAACACATGGCTTTGGACAGGCAGATCGGCCATCAGCAGTAGTTCGATTCCATGAGAGAATCACCAACGACGGTGAATGAGTGCGTTTCGACCATCCCTCCCACCACGATGCCGAGGTGGTCCCTCCTGTCTGGTGGCAGACCGCCAGGGCCCCCGCATCCGGGGCCGCGAGTATGGCAGAACCTGCTCACGGCGGCAACGTTCGTTCAACACCCTAGGGGAAGGTCAGACGGTCGTCTGCGGTCCGGTCAGCCGAACGATTGCATACTACGCGGCACGCCGGTTCTGGCAGGAGACGCGCTCTGCAGCGAGCCGCTCATAGAGTCCGATCTCCTGATCCAGCATGGTCCGCAATCGAAACTGTTCAAACGGTGCGACGACCGCTCGAGATCCGTTGAGAAGTTCAGCCGTTCTCTGTTTAAGCGCCGCTGCGTTGCGGAAGGGGACGGCGCCGGACGGGAACACAGTCCGGAGAATTTCTCCCACACCTCCGTGGTCATAACCGACGACCGGAACTCCCAGGGCCAATGGCTCCAGCGTGGTGCGTCCGAAGGATTCCGGCTGCATCGAGAGCGACAACACCACTGATGAAATGGCGTAGATCTCGCGAATGTCGCTGCGATGGCCGGTCATCGTCACCCGTCCGGAAAGTCCCAGCTCGTCAATTCGGGATCGGACTGACGCCGCGTACTGCGGTCGGCGCGGATCCTCATCGCCGACAATCAGACCGTGCACGTCGATGCCGTCGGACTTCAGTGCGGCGATCAACTCCAGAAAGTCCATGTGTCCTTTGAGGCGGGTGATGCGCCCGGCGAGCGTCACGAGCTTGCGGCCCGCCAACTCGGGAAATCTGGCGTGCCATCCCGCAAGCCAATCGCTGCCCGGACAAAGCCCATGCGGGAACGCTTGCGGGTCGATGCCTCGATGCACCACATGCACCCGATCTGTGGGGACGTCCCGGTAATGTTGGGTGATGTAGTCGCGGATGAAGTGCGAAACGGCAATCACCACC
>JAHBXU010000848.1 GCA_019636315.1 Planctomycetaceae bacterium
TTCTCGCCAATGAGGTCCGCCAGTTGCCAGGCGATGTCGGCGTCTTCGCTGGCGTACTCCGCCGTGCGTTCGACTTCGACCTCGAACATCTGCAGTTGCTTCTTGCCTTTACCAATCAACTCCGTGATGGGGATCATCTGCCGGGACAGGTAACGTCGCGCGAGTTCGTCCAGTCCATGACTGCGGGCGCCGGCTTCGAGCAGGTAATCGCCCACCATCGGATCCATACCGACGGCTGTGATTTTGACCCCCGCGCGGCGCAGGACGAGCATGTCGTACTTGATGTTCTGATTGATAATCTCGCGGTCCGGATCTTCGAGGACCGGACGCAGCGCTTCCAGAACGATGCGGGCATCCAGCAGACGTGATCCGGGCGGCCCGGCGACCGGCAGATAACTTCCAGCACCCTCCGCCCAGCAGAAGGCCCAACCGACAATATCCGCCTGCAGAGGATTGATGCTGGTCGTTTCGAGGTCGACGCAAAATTTTTGATGCTGGCGAAGTTCCGCGACAAAGGCTTCAAACAGCTCCGGCGTGTCCACCGTCCGCCAGTGCCGATCCGTGTCGCGGGCGTCTTTGATTTGTGACGCGGCATGGATGCTGCGCATCTCATCGGCATAGCGACGGAAGCCGAAATCCTCAAACAGCTCGAGCAAGCGCGCGGAGTTCGGTGGACTGATCTGCGCCACTTTCCAGTCGTATTCCAGGGGGAGGTTGGTCTTGAGCGTCACCAGTTCGCGGCTGAGCCGTGCCTGGTCGGCATAGACCTTCAGGTTCTCCGCAAGCTTCTTGCCGGGGGCCTGATCGGCATGTGCAAGCACCTCGTCAAGGGTGCCGAACTTCTCCAGGAGGGCCGATGCTTTCTTCGGACCGACCAGCGGGACGCCGGGCACATTGTCGACCGCATCACCGACGAGCGACTGGAAATCGATGACCTGATCCGGCCGGATGCCCCATTCCTTCTGGAGAAACTCCTCATCCTGAAACTGCCGCTTACGAATGTTGTAGATCTTCACATGGGGGCCGAGGAGCTGGCGGAGATCCTTGTCGTTGCTGACGATGCGGACCTCCATCCCGTCTTCGACTCCTCGCCGCGCCAGTGTGGCGATCACGTCGTCGGCTTCCCATCCGGGGAACTGAATAATGGGGATGTTGTAGCTGGCGATGACGTCCAGAATGAGAGGAATCTGCGGCCGCAGATCCTCAGGCATTTCTGTTCGGTGGACCTTGTACTGGTCGTAGAGCGTGACGCGCTCCTGCGCCTCGGACGACTCCATGGCGAAGACGAGGTGCGTCGGCTGCATCTCCTTGATCAGGTGTTGAATATCGCCGGTAAATCCGTACACCGCATTGGTCGGCTGGCCGCGCGTGCCGGTCATCGGCTGGCGGATGGCGTGGTACACCTGAAAAATCAGCGAGAACGTATCGACGAGGTACAGCATGGGCCGGCCGGCCGCTGCGTCATCGAATGGCAGTTTTGGAGTCGATGGCATCCAGAATTTGTCCCGGTTGGCGTCGCGCGTAATCTCTCCGACGGTTATCGCGAATCCGCAGGCAAGATTCCAGAAACTCTGCGAGATCGGTGCGGCCGCCGTTCACGCCGCTCTGATGCGCCCCTCACAGCATCTCCGCTGCTGATCATGCGGATCGTAACGATGGTAGGAGCGTGTGTCGTTTGGCCATCACCGATCAACCGCCGGTGCGGGAAATCGGCCGTGGGACCGTTCGGCGGTTGTATAGTTTCTCACACCGGCAGACTCCGCGCCAGCGCTCCATTCCGCGACGTCTGGTTGAGCGGATTGAGTCGCCCAACCACGGGTGTCACCGAAGAGGACGAAGTGCGCGCGGTGGACAGTCCGCACGACGGTTGATTGATGGCATACCCGCTGTTTCTTCTGGCGAACTTCCTGCTGTTTGTGCGGCCGGGAGAGATCGCACCGGCGCTGCAGGGCGTCCCGTGGTATCAGGCGCTGTTGGGGGCCACGATTCTCGCCTCGCTTCAGCCGTTGCAGAATCAGTTCTCGCGGCGTGCGCTGTTCCAGCAGCCAACCAATCTGTGCGTCCTGGGCGTTGTCGCCGGGGTCGCCTTGTCTCATCTGAGCCTGATGTACTTCTACGGACTCCGCACCGGCGTTGTCGCGGTCGCTAAAGTGGCCGTGTACTACTTCCTACTGGTGTCGCTGGTCACAACACCGCGGAGAATGCGACAGTTCCTGATGTGCACTGCCGTCGCGGCCTCGGTGATGATCGGTTTCAGCGTGCGCGACTTTCTCCAGTTCGTCAACGACTGGGACGGCAATCCAACGTTGTCCGAGGCGCTCGAACACGACGCCTATCTGGCGCTCGGCGAGCAGCCGATCTTGCGGCACGTCGTGGAACAGCACACGAGCGAAGTCACCGCCAGCGGCGACGTCGTCACCGTCTTCCGCATGCGCGGTTTGGGAATGTTCGCCGATCCGAACGACGTATCGTTACTGATCGTCGTCACGTCCATCATCTGCGTCTACTTCCTGACGGACCGCTCGCTGCGGACAACGCG
>JAHBXU010000849.1 GCA_019636315.1 Planctomycetaceae bacterium
CCAGTTCCCGACGGTTCCAGCAAGTCCGTCAGCACCTGCTGGTCGTGACCGAACACGTCCTCAGTAAATCGCAACCGATGGACGAACGAGACGGAAAATGAAGCGTCAATGCCCGGAACGGGCTGTCGTGGTGTCGACATCAAAGCGGCGTGATTGCAGAGGGATGGCGGGAACGTTCGGTGGGGGCTGCGGGCGTCTTCTCGTCGATGGCCAAGGTGGCCAAAACGGACTCAATCCACTATGACCACTCCAGCAACATCCCTCAACCCTATCCCCTCCCGAGCGGCAGGACGCATGTGGAAGCACGGATTTCTTGGCTATGACGCCTCGTTGATGCTCGATGTGGTCGTAACCGCACTCGTGCTGATTGTCCCGGTGCTCGCCACGAGCATCTGGCTGGTCAAATTCCGTCATCAGTACACCGCGCACAAGAGGCTGCAACTTGTACTCGCCGGGGTTTTGTTGCTGGCGGTCGCCGCGTTCGAGATCGACATGCAATGGGTGCACGGCGGATGGGAGAACGTTGTCAACAAGAATCCCGACTCCCCCAGACTGTCTGGCGACGCTCTGGAATCCGTCCGGCGGCTGCTGTCTATCCACCTGATCTTCGCAATCTCAACACCCGTCCTCTGGGCCGCGACAATTGTTCTGGCGCTGCGTCGCATCCCTTCTCCACCCGCTCCCTGCCCCCACAGCCGTCTGCACAAGACGCTCGGCTGGATCTCGACAATCGACCTCGTGCTGACGTCCGTGACCGGGCTGCTGTTCTACTACGTCACGTTTGTGCGATGACGTGGAACAGATCCGTCAATCCGGTGAGCTGTTTGGCCGACCGATTCCCACAACTCAAGAACAAGTGAAGAACGGTGCGGCGGTTGCCGACGTCGTCCTGGCGGACGCTATGGGCACATCGCCGTTCTCAAGCACGAACGGACGGGAATCAGCTCGGTTGTAATCGCTCGCGCCATGTCGCCAGTTGTTGTGCGACTGGCGTGCGGCCGCCGGAACCCTCGCTCTGCAGGGCGCGGACAACATTCTCAGCGCCGAGGACGGCGTAGACCGAGTCGTCGATAATTTCGCAGGCCGCCTGAAGTTCGGCCAGTGGCAGGTCAGCCAGTCGACAGCCGCGCGATTCCGCCAGGGCGACCAGCTTGCCGACCGTTTCGTGACCTGTCCGCATGGGGACGCCGCGAAGAATCAAATACTCCATGAGCGTTGTGGCATCGAGGAAGCCTTCTTCGAGGCGGGCCGTAATTTTTTCCCGGTTGAGCTTCGCCCCGCTGACAATGGGCGGCATCAGTTCCAGGCAGGCCGTCACCGTATCGAGTGCCGAAAAGAACGCCAGCTTGTCCTCCTGCAGATCCCGGTTATACGCCAGCGGCAGGCCTTTCACGAGAAACAGAAGTTGCGATGCGGCCGCCATGACCCGTGCACTCTTGCCGCGGATGAGTTCGAGCACATCGGGATTCTTCTTCTGCGGCATGATCGACGATCCGGTCGTGAACGCATCCGGAAGCGTGAGAAAGCCGAATTCCGTCGTGTTCCACAGAATCCACTCCTCTGACCAGCCACTCAGATGGGCTGCGATCAGCGCGAGACAGGATGCTGTTTCAATGAGGAAATCGCGGTCGCTGGACGCGTCGAGGCTGTTTGCGGCGATCGCGTCGAACTCGAGCAGGCGCGCGGTCTCGTCGCGGTCGATCGGAAGCGAAGTGCCGGCGAGTGCCGCACAGCCGAGCGGCGAGACATTCACCCGTTTGCGGCAATCCGCGAGCCGGTCCCGATCGCGCTGAAACTTCTCACAATACGCCAGCCAGTAATGCACGGCCATCACGGGCTGCGCTCGCTGCAGGTGCGTGTATCCCGGCAGAATGACCTCGGCATCGGTTTCGCTGCGGTCCACAAACGCCCGCTGAACATCGGACAGCAGGCCATCCAATCGATCGATCGCCTCGCGAACGTACAACCGCAGATCCGTCGAGACCTGATCGTTGCGACTGCGGGCCGTGTGCAGTTTGCGGCCCACATCATTGATCCGCTCAATGAGCCGGCTCTCAATATGCATGTGGATATCTTCGAGCTCGGGCCGGATCGGCAATTCGCCCCGCTCGATTTCACCGCGAATCTCATCCAGGTTCGTGCAGATGAGGTCCGCTTCCGCTTGGGACAACAACCCGACCTTCGCCAGCATGCGCGCGTGTGCCTGCGAGCCGCGGATGTCGACCTGCGCCAATCGAGCATCGAAACTGATCGACTCGGTGAAGGCCTCGACACGGGCGTCGGTCTGTTCAGCGAATCGCCCTCCCCAGGCTTTTGCAGACATCGGACTCACGACTCCAATCGGTACAGACGCCGCGCGCGATGCGCCGGCGAGTCATTGAGGGACGAAAAACTCGCTGTGACAATGCGCAGAGACTGTAGGACGACGAGCTGAGTGCGGTCAACGCACGCCCCGTGAAGGCCACGTCCACTCACAGGGGGATGGCAGGTGGTTTGCGTGGTTGGGGGGTGGAGAAGTGGGGTTTCGTGGAG
>JAHBXU010000085.1 GCA_019636315.1 Planctomycetaceae bacterium
CCGAGCAGCGCCAACGAGTCAGTCATGGGCCCGTTGCCGCACATCGGCCGTGGCGCGGTGAGTGCATGTCGCTGGTGGAGCACGTGAGTGCGGCAGACCAGCGATGCCTGCAACACGCGGCTTAAGGTCACTCCGGCACTCCGCACGCCACCTGCAGATCGTCGAGATAGAGTTCGACGTGGTGTCCTCCGGCTTGGATGTTGAACAGGCCGAACCGATCGAACGTTGCACCAGCCTCCCGATCGCGCTGCGTCAGGTCGAGCAGGTGATCCTTGCCGTCGAACGTCACGACGATCCGCCCCGCACCGACGTCGGGGCGATACTCGATGGCCCACTCGTGGCTCCGCCCGTCCGGCAGGATGACCGGTCGCTCACGCCGGGACAGCGGATCGGCCAGAGGGGCGCCGCCGGTCCCGGTCGATGACGAATAGGCCGCGCGGAAATAATGCCCCACGCGGCTCGGCCCCTCGATCATCACGCCGAGATAATCGGTCTGCCGCGCGTCGTACTCCGGGGTCGTCTTGTTGCGCTTCGCGGCCGCGTTGAACCACCCGAGGACCACGCCGCTGTCCGCCCCGGCCGACCGGAGGGCAACTTTACCGGATGCTCGGAACGGCTGTTCGAGCGTCAGTCGACCGACATCGACGCCGAAGTAGCTCGGCTGCTCGTCGCGAAAGAGGATACCGCCGATTTCCCCCGCATCGCCTCCGGCATGCTGCGTGGGACTGAACCCATAATTGTGATGGGGCCGAATGATCCGCTCTTCGAACTGGGCGACGTTCCCCTCTCCGAGCCACGCGGGATCTTCATCGAAAGTCAGTCGCTGTCCGTCCACCACGATGTCGTCGAAGTACACCTCCATCTGGTCGCCGCCGGTTTCCACATTCCAGATGCCGAAACGGTTGAACACGCCGCCGTCCGCCCGGTGTTCAGCGGGGACCGGCAGTTCATAGACGCGATCGTCGATGCGAAACGTGACGAGTCCAGGGCCGTCGTTGACCAGCGGCTCGTAGTCCAGCGACCAGTGGTGTGGCGTGCCGTCGGCTGCGAACGGTCTGGTCGGTGTTGTCTGATAGCGATCTCCCTCAAACGCGCCGTCGCCTCCCGTCCGGCGGTTGCGTGTGCCGTACTCGTAGAAGACCCAGTACTTTCCACTGTTTCCGTCGAGCCGAAACGCGAGCGAGTTGGACGTCCGCCAGCCTTTGGAATCTTCGTTAAACCAGCCGAACATCACTCCGCTGCCTCCTGCGGCGCGGGTGACGGCGAACGTCCCCGAGGCCGAGAGCCGGTCATTCAGCGACCGCTCGACAATCGGCAGCGAATAGCGGGCCGGTGTCGTCGTCCGTTGCACGGTGCCGCCGATCTCGCCCGCGCTGCGGCCTCCAGCAAAGTTCGAGTGGCGGTAACCGAAGTCCTGCCGCACCGTCGGCAGCGATTCCGGCAGCAACCGGTTGCGGAACCCGTCCCACTGCGGGTCGACGTCGAATGACCAATGCGTCACGCCTGCGTCGTCTCCGGCGAGAGCGACGGCCGCAACGAACAGGATCGCAAAACCAGCGATAATGCGTCTCGACATCTCGAATTCCCTCCGATAATTCCAGATTGGTATGTCTCCGCGAAACTCCGTTTCGCCCCGCTCGTGCATCGGAACCTATACGCGAGCGTTCCCAAGCTTCTGCTTGAGAACGACGAGCACTTCCCATTCATTCACTTCCCGGACGCGGTGCATTGGCCCAATGACCGTCGGCGTCGGTCCCGCTCACGACGACCCCTTTGGCGTTCCAACCAAGATGGGCCCGCACATCAGCGGCGGCATAACGCAGTGTCAGCCCGCAGCGGCGGCGGTCTGAGTCGTTGGCTTCCGACCCGTGCAGCAGGAGATCCGAGTGCAGCGAAATCTCCCCCGCCTTGAGCACGTCGTCCACCGGGTCGCCGTACTGTTCGGGATTGTCGATCGTCTGATTCAGCACGTTGTGCTCGTGCGAGTCGCTCGGCCGGAACGTGAGGTGCCCGTAGTGATGCGAGCCGCGGATGAACCGCATGCACGCGTTCTCGGTGTCCGCGTCGTCGATCGCCAGCCAGACGGTCACCGCCCGCGTCGGCGTCAGCGGCCAGTAACTGGCGTCCTGGTGCCACGCGACCGCCTTGCCGTCGCGCGGCATCTTGCAGAAAAAGTGTGAACCCCACCCGACGACGTTCTCCCCGAGCAGGTCTTTCACGCAGGCCACAATCCGCGGCTCGGTGAGAAGGTCGTACACGCGGCCGTGCTTGAGATGGGCCGTACTGATCGAATAGCTGTCCCCGCCCGCCGCCAGCGTCCGCGCCAGCAGGTCGTCGAAGTAACTGCGGATCTCGGCGATCTCCTCTTCATTGAAGATGCGAATGGGCCGCACATATCCGTCCCGGTTAAACGCCTCGACCTGCGCGCGTGTGAGCGACTGCGGGTCCGTGACCGTGCTGGGATAGAAGCGCAGATCGCGCTCGATCGTGTCGAGTTCGCCCCCCTCGGGGATCATTTTGAAGTCGGTTTGCATTGGGTTGCTGATGGCGAGAGGTTTCGAGTGACGCAGGGAGTTTTTCGCCGGGAATGGGCCGCGGATGACGCGGATCTGGCGGATGCACGCGGATGAAACATCGTGCTTCAGTGACTTGCACGTTCATCGAGATTCCAGCGTAACGACTTGACCCGAATCATCCGCAAGGATCTGCTCAATCCGTGTCATCCGCGGTCCATTCAGATGGCGGCTCGGCCATTCTCTGGATTTCGGTCTATCAGTGACCGTTGAGGAACGTGTCCATATTACGGTTTCCTGCAGCGAACGTGCTACACTGCCGTGGGTGTGACACTTGGACAACCTTCGACGTCATGAAATTCTTCAAGGCGAAATACGTCAAATCCCCCCGCAAGTATCTCCTGGAATGGGATGCGGCAATCGAGCCATATAAGGAATCTTTCGCGAAGATCTGGCCGCGGCTCCCCAAATCGGCGCGAACCTTCGAAGAGCACGCAAAGCGCCACATGCTGCACGATGCAGCGGTCAACAGAATCGCATGGCATGGCAGCAAAGAACTCCATGTCGATATCGACGGCTCGAGTTTTTCGGCGTACAAAGCGTGCAGATGCCCGAGGAACTGACCGAATGGACCGTTTGGCTCTATGACGAGATTCACTTGGCGCCTCACAATGCCTTCGAACTCCGTGCGCTGTTCGACACGGGAGAATTCCGCGTTGTCGCCGAAGAAATCCGCGTCGATGACAAGCTGCTGAAACGGTACGTCGTGCCGGAGGAACCGCCGGCTCCCCCTCCGACGTTGTTTCTCGATCGTCAACAGAGGCATTCCGGGAAACGGAAGCGGTAGGCCGCCAGCTAATGACAACCGAACAATCGACATCGCTGGATGGCTTGCCGGCGGACGTGCTGGCTGGGCAGGCGGCCTATTCGCGGTCCATGCTGCGGATCTATGACACGCTGGTGCACATCGTGTCGAATCACGTCGCGTGGCGATGTCCAACGCGGGAACTGCGGTCGCTATACGATCAGAACATCACGGTGAATCATCTCGACGTGGGAGTCGGCACGGGGTACTTCCTCGATCATTGCCGGTTTCCGAGCGAGCAGCCGCGGCTGGTATTGATGGATCTCAATGAGGACTGTCTCGCCGCGACCGCGACGCGGGTCGGGCGCTATCGACCGCAGACCGCCCGGCGGAACATTCTCGACGCGATTGACTGGGACGACGCTCCGTTCGATTCGATCGGGCTCATGTACGTGCTGCATTGCCTGCCCGGCACGATGGCCGAGAAGGCGGTGGTGTTCGACCACTTGAAACCGCTTCTGGCGCCGGGGGGCGTGCTCTTCGGTGCGACGCTGTTGTCGGACGGGGTGCCCAGGAACTTCTTTGCCCGGCGGCTGATGGCGTTTTACAATCAGAAAGGAATCTTCTCGAATACGGACGATTCTCAAGCGGGGTTGGAAGCGGCCCTGAATTCGCGGTTTTCCACGTGGCGAGTCCATCGGGCCGGGTGCGGCGCATTGTTCTGGGCAAAGCATTGATCGCGACTCGTCCGCTCGCGTCCAGTCCGTCGCTCGCCGATGCAACCTTTATCGAGATTCGGTTCGACGACATTCAGAGGGAGGGGCGGTGACGCCGTCGGCGAAAAATCGCAGACGGAGGTTGATCTCCAGATCAAGTAGCGCGCTATGGCCGTTTATGTATTCTATATGCTGGGCGGACTGATCGGCCTTGTGACGCTGGGAGGCATCCTCTTCATCATATTCTTCCTGTGCGGGTCCGTCGGCGTCGACGGGTTGCTTTCGCTGCACACACCGCGCGGGGAATTAACCTGCTGGCATTGCGGCGAACAAACCCGCGCCGGCCTCAAGCAATGCACGCATTGCCAAGGGGAACTGCAGTAGTGATTGGAGCGATTGCGACGTCATCGTCGGCGATGACCTCCATCGGAGCAGAGGCAGCCCTTGTTTCACTCCACGAGGTTCCAGAACTCGTCCTCATCGGCGGCTGAGGCGTCGGGATTGGGCTTCGTGAGCGGTTTCCTTTTGGGGAGCGGTTCGGTTTCGGCGTTGTAAATGTCGATGTCGAAGAAATTCTCGTCGTCGGCCGTTTCGTTTTTCAGCGGCGGGCGCTTTGCGCTTTGCTTCAGCGGCGTCCGCGGTGAACCCGCTGGGAGGGGCGATGGTTTCTGCGACGTCTTTGCGGTTCTTTTTCCTGATCCGGTGCGGGCGGCGGGGACTTGTGGGGGAGGAACGGTCGGCGCATGGCCGGCGGGGCAGCGGCCGCGGATGTCCAGCGGCTCGCCGCAAGTATTGCAGAGCACGATCGGCCGGTCGGCTGTTTCCAGCCGTTTTTTGGCTGCGGTGGATGGTTTGGGGGAACGGGAAGGGCGATCCCCCTGCTGGGCGGATGGGGAGACTGACTTCCTCCGTTCGCCGCGGGCTGTCGGAGCGGCCGATGTCGACTGGAGCTTGTGTTCCCTGGCGCCTGCCTCTGACGCGCGGACCCCCGCTTCGTCGCCGACGTCGATCAGCGAAACGTCCGTGCTTTGCACTGGAATGTCGCGCTTGACCAGATTCTCCTCGCGGACGATCTCTGCGTGAGCCGTCTTCCCACTGGCCACGTCGCGCGCAGCCACGTGCACCCGTGCCTGTTCGTCATAGCGAATCGTAATCTCGATGGGCGACTTTGCGGGGAGCTGCGGCGGAAGTTCGTCGATGACGCAGGCGCCGAGTTCCACCGGTTCCCCATGTTCGGTGGTGCCGCTTTCGACGATGTGCACGTGCACCCGTTTTTGATTGGGAATCACCGTTCCGTAGGTCCGCTTGAACTCGCAGGGGAGGGGCGTGTTCGCCGGGAGCACATAGTGCGGAAACGTCTTGCCGGTCTCGCGGTCCTTCACCAGCACGCCGAGCGCCCGGGCGTTGACGCTCCGTTGCTTGACCATCGCGAGCCGCGCGGCGACGTCGCTTGCCAGGATCGACTGCGCGAACCGCTGGTTACTGTGCAACATGCCGGCGTAGTACGCCGCGCCGCGGCAAATCGACTGATCCGGCGACAGCGACGTGTTGAGCGTGGTGCCGCTGATCCGCTTAAGCATGTTCCGGACCATCGGCATGCGCGAGGCGCCGCCCGTGATCAGAATCGCGTCGATGTCCTGCCAACCCGGTCGATCGTTGGTAATGAACTCTCGCGCCTGCGCCCCGCGCACGGACAGCGAGTGCTGCTTGACCGTGTCGATGGTGATCCGCTCCGTCCGTTCGACGAGCGACGCCGTCAGTTCCTCGAACTTCTCGAGCGTGACGGGATAAGTCTTGTGCCGCCCCGCATGAACCACCGAGACCGACGCCTGCGGTCGAACGCTGAGCGCCCGCTTGCATTGCTCGACGTCGTTGGCGAGCGCCTGCATGCTTTGCCGGTCGAGTCTCGGATCATCGGGAATTTCGTGGATGAACAGGTCGCAAGCGTACGTTTCGAGCGCAGCATTCCAGTCGATGCCCCCCAGATGCAAATCCCCAGCGCTGCGAACCACGTTGACGGCGTTCTTGTCGTAGCGCACCAGCGACAGGTCGAATGTGCCGCCCCCCAGGTCGTAAACCATGATCGTCTGAGACTCAGCCAACTCGGAGAACCAGGTCCCTTCGGAACCCAGGACATAACAGAGCGCTGCTGCGACCGGCTCGTTGATCAGGGCGACTTTGTCGAGGCCCGCCATGTGCCCGGCTTCGATGGTGTCCTGCCGCTGGCGATCGCTGAACTGGGCCGGAACCGTGATCACGGCGTGCTGAATGGGGCCGAGTTGTTCTTCGGCGGATTGCAGGAGGTACCGCAGGATCAATGCCGAAATATCCGCCGGCCGATACACCTTGCCGTCCACGACCCAGCTCTTATGGGGGTCGCCCATGAACCGTTTGGCGTTCTGGACAACACGTTCCGGCTGAGCGACCGCGTTGCGGAGCGCTTCGGTCCCCACGACGACTTCCTGGCCGTCAAACAGCACCACGGACGGCGTCGCCAGCTCACCCTGGGCGTTCGCCAACGTTACCGGTTGACCTTGCGGTGTGAGGTGCGACAGGCACGAATACGTCGTCCCCAAGTCGATCCCGACGGCTTGCAGCGCAGACATCAGCGAGCAACTCCCCAGAATTCTGCCCCTGATCGACGACTCTCAACGGAGGCAAAAGCCTACCATCCGCAGTCCCCTTTGCACTGTTGTCGCTAAAGGGACATGCGGCGAATCATCGAACAGGGTCTTCCCCTAAGATGAATGGCCATGTCTGGACGACGAACGCATCCAGTGGAACGAGCCCTCTCGATAGTAGCATCGCTGTGACAGACGCGACAGCAGAAGCACTGCAGGAGGCGTCTGCGAGGTCGCGAACGGTCACCGGACAGGCATCGGCGTCACATTCCCTCCCGCAATGCGTGCAGGTGCCGCGCGAAGTGCTCGGCGAGGACTTCGGTATAAGTCTCCGGGTATGCTTCGAGAACGCCGCGGACGGCGGGGCCGAGTTGTCCGTCGGTCAGAATGCTGCCGAATGTGCAATGCAGTATCTGACGTCCGGCGGCTGTGAACCCCGCGCCCGGTGCGACGTCTTCCCAACATTCGAGATAGAGGCGTTCGAGCTCCGCCCCATCGGAAACCGACGCCGGAGGTGGTGCGGAATCAAGAGTCGCGGAGACGTGATAGGTGGCCTTGTCGCGATTGTAACATGCGCGGGCCGAATCGATGATCCGTCGGAACAGTGTTTCGTCGTGACGCGCGACGACGCGCAGAGCCTCCAGATAGCTGGTCCCGGCCGTTTTCACATGAAAGCGTCCTTCCGTTGCCCGGGCGAGGGCGGCGTACATCGACAGCTTGTCGGAACCAGAATGCAGGCTGAGTTTATATGGGCCGAGCAAGGCAGCAATCGCCGCGTGATCGGCAAGCGAGCGTTCCAACGCGGCGACGTCCCCCTTGTAGTCGACACCCTTCTCAAAGTCGCCAATGAATCGGGGCGCCAGGCTCACCAGTTTCATGCCGCGCGACAGGCACTCTTCGGCGATCAGGTAATGTTCGGCCAGCGTCGTCGGCTGCGCGGTCTCGTCGACGGAGAGTTCAATCTCATACGGCCGCCCCGTCTGATCGCTGCGCAGTCGGATGTGATCACTCAGTGCAATCGCCGCATTGATCGCCCGCCCGTACTTCACTGCTGCTCGCAAGCAGGCGGGCTCGTCCAGGTCGATTGACGTTCCGTTCGAAAGATGGAGGGATCGGCCCAGCGCCCGCTCGTACCATTCGATCTCCGGCCGAACCTGGGCGAATTTCTCCTGCAGCGTCACCTCGTCGTAATCGTCGGCCTGCTGGTCGACATGTCCCGACGGGTCGATGGTGAAGAACGTGAAGCCCGCCTCAATGGTGACGTCGACATCCTGAGGCGTCTTCAGATGATCAGCATCCGCACCGGTCATCCCTGTCCAACCGGAAGCGCGCAGCCCGTCCAGCGCGTCCCGCATGACATCCTGTGGCGCGCGGCCCGTCCGCGCCATCTCACGGATCGACTGCTGCGGGAAGATCGGCAAGATCGCGCCACCAGCTCGTCGCATGGCCTCGACATGCCCGGGCGTCGCCAGGCCAATGCGATCACCAAAGCCAAAGGAAGCAGACAGGCCCAGAGTTTGTGGTTGCGGCATGAACATGGTTCTCTCGCAGAGACGCAGAGACGCAGAGAAGAAGGGGGTGATGATTCGCGATGGTTGTGGGCGACGAAACCGAGGATGAAAGTTCGCGAGTATCAGGCAGCGATTTCGTTGTGACGCAAGCCGCCCTTTGCGTCTCTGCCGTCTCTGCGAGAATTTCAACCGAACACCACTCAGACCTTCGGAATCGTCGGAGACCAATGCCAGGTCCGTCTTTGATGATTGTGGTAACGACGACCACTCCACCATACGTCGTCAGGCGGTCCATTCGAAGTTGTGACGAGGGTTTTCTCGCAGAGACGCAGAGAAGGAGGGGGGGGATGATTCGCGGTGGTTGTGGGCGACGAAACCGAGGATGAAAGTTCGCGAGTCTCAGGCAGCGATTTCGTTGTGACGCAAGCCGCCCTCTGCGTCTCTGCCGTCTCTGCGAGAATTTCAACCGAACACCTCCCCCTTGGGATCAAATCCTGGCAAACAGACGAAAGATCACTCTTTGAGATTGTTCGCGATGCGCACGATGCCGTGCTTGAGCAGCGAGACGTTGAAATTCACGAGCAGACCCAGTTGCAGCCCGGTCAGTCTCAAGTAGGTCAACGTCTGCTTTTTATGGACGTCGTGAAGCTCCTTGACCGACTTGATCTCGACCAGAACCAGATCGTTGACAATCAGATCCGCCTCGAAGCCTCTTTCGAGTCGGACGCCTTCGTATTCAATCGGAACCGGAACTTTCGCGAGCACCTGAAGTCCGCGGCTGCGAAGCTCATGCTCCATCACCACCTGATACACACTCTCCAGCAAGCCGGGACCGAACTTTGAATGCACTTTTACTGCCGCATCAACAATGGACCCGGAGACCTCGTTCGGATGCATTTGAATTCACCTGTTCACTCTGCGAGAGACCTAGCCGAAGATTTCGCGGAACTTGTCGATCGTCTGCCGCGCGGCTGCCGCGGGGTCGGGCCAGGGGAGTGCTTCTGCGGAAAGATATCCGGAATAGTTGATGTCCTTGAGAGCGGCGGCAATCGGAGCGTAGTCGATATGCCCGCAGCCGGCAGGACGGCGATTTGAGTCGACGAAGTGGACATGGCCGATGTGCGGCCCCCCTGCTCGAATCGCGTCCGCGATGTCGACTTCCTCGATGTTCATGTGAAACAGGTCCGCGAGTAACCGGACGTTGTCGGTCTCCAGCGACTCCAGCAGCGCGGCGCCGGCGGCCATTGTGTTGCACATGTTGGTTTCGTAGCGATTGAGCGGCTCGTAGATCAGCGGCACGCCGCGCTGTGCGGCATGTTCGCCAAGCAGCGTCAGGCCTTCGCGAAGATGTTGATACGCCGCTTCCTTGTTGACGTCGTCCTGCCAGCGGCCTTGCATCGAGCCGATGATGGCGGGCGCGCCAAACTGCGCCCCGAGATCGATCATCGATCGGATGAATTCGATTGCATTGTCGCGCGTCGTCGGATGCGCATCGACCAGGTGCACCTGATGCACGACCCATCCGGCGCCCGTCCCGACCGCTGCGACTCGCAAACCGGCATCCTCGAGCAATCCGGTCAGTTGCTTCACATCAATATCGAGAGGGGATGCGGCGAAGATCTCGACGGCGTCGAAACCCAATTCGGCCGCCGTCCGGATTGATGATTCCAATTCATGCCAGAAAACGAACGGCCCGCCGC
>JAHBXU010000850.1 GCA_019636315.1 Planctomycetaceae bacterium
GACCGTGTGAAACGTGCCGTCCAGATTGACATCCATCGTCCGCCGCCAGCTTTCCCAGGTGACGTCGGATGCATGCTCCACAATACTCATTCCGGCGGCATGGATCAGGATGTCGATCGGTCCAAGAGAATCACGCACTGTGGCGACGAGCCGCGCGACGGCGTCCCGATCGGAGACGTCCCCCGGAACGGCGATCGCCTCGATCCCGAGCGCCCGTAATTCGTCGAGCGTGGCGTCCGCCTGCTGGCGATTCGATGCGTAGTTGATCGCCACATGTGCTCCTTCGGCCGCCAGCCTCAACGCCGCAGCACGCCCAATGCCGCGCGATCCACCGGTGACCAACGCCGTCTTACCGGCAAACACATGCTCTGCCATGACGAATCCTTGGGGAGTTTCACCACGAGACAAGACCGCCCTCCATCTTATGAGGCGGGCATGGAAGACGCAGCCAGTGTAACATGTCCTGAGCCCACTTCTCATCCCTGAGTGACGCAATGCAAACCGATCAGTCAGCTCGTTCCGGTTCCTGGATTCTCGCATTGATCACGGTCGCTGCTGGCTTGTCAGCACCAACGCCAGCGGGCGGAGACGCGATCGATCGATTGCAGATCGGTGAGCTGGAAAAATTGCGAGGAGCTCTCACGCTGCTTCGCCAGGATCTGGAACCGGTCACGCTTTCCAGTGGGTTCACGGACTACCGCGCGGTGATGCATGTCCATTCGCATTGGTCGCACGACAGCCGCGGCACACCGGAGGAGATTCGCGAGGCCGCGCAAAAGGCCGGCGTGAGCGTCGTCATGTTCACGGAGCATCCGGCGCCGCACTACGACTTCTTCACGGACGGACATCGTGGACTCGAAGCCGGCGTGCTGTTCATCCCCGGCGCCGAGACACGGGGCCTGCAGAAGTATCCCCTCGCCAGCGTCAAGGATCTGCCCGCCGACACGCCGCAGCAGGAAGTTGACAGCGTGCGGGCGACGGGTGGGATGGCATTTCTGTGCCATCTTGAGGAACGCATGGACTGGACACTCGACAACCTGACCGGAAGCGAGATCTACAACATTCACGCCGATGCCAAGGATGAGACCCGTCTCTTCGCCGCTCTTCGTAATCCGCTCACGGTCTTTCCACTGCTTGCCGCATTTGAGCAATATCCTCAGGAATCATTCGCGGCTCTGCAGAACTATCCGGCCGACTACCTGCGTCGGTGGGACAAGCTATGTCGCACCCATCGATTGACAGGAATCGCAGCGAACGACGCTCACCATAATCAGGGGCTGCACGTGTTTATTGGGGAAGACGGTGCATTGGTCGTGCACGACGGGCTCGACGAGCCGGTGTTGAAGATCGATCCCGAACAGAAACCGGCCGTTAAGGTGCTCATGCTCGGCAAACAGCCCGGAGATACGATCTTCAAGCTCGATCTGGATCCCTACGAACGCAGCTTTCGGCACGTGAGCACACACCTGCTGATGCATGAACTGACGGAAAACGCCGTCCGCGAGGCGCTGCAAGCGGGTCGCGCCTATGTGGCGTTTGACTGGATCGCGGACCCGACGGGGTTCACGTTTCAAGCGCGGCGTGAGGAAAAGATCACACCGATGGGCGACGAGGTCGCTTGGGAAGACGGCTTGAAACTCGAAGCGGCGTCCCCGCTGCCGGCAACATTTCGCCTGCTGCGCGACGGAGTCGAAGTGACGTCACACGTCGGGCGGACATTTGATTTCACGCCTCAACACGCGGGGAACTACCGCATCGAAGTCTGGGTGAACCTCCCGGACGGACCACAAATCTGGATTCTCTCGAATCCCGTCTCCCTGACAGTCCGTTAATCGTCCGCTGACTGTCACCCGAAGCGCCCTTGCCGACATGAGAACGTGGCGACAGACCCCACGCCCAAGCGGTCCGATCCACCCACCACGCTCCGGCAGAGATGATGCCTGCATGATGATGCCGCGTCTAGTGCCGAGGTGGACGATGTTGAAGACACGTTTGCGGAGGGTGACAGCGATGGGCGGGTCGCGGAAGAGCGGGCGGCGATTGTGCCTCGCTGGCGGATTTCCAGGCTTGGAGGATTGTCGACCGTCAAAAAAGGTGCTTCCAGCAAGTCGGGCGGGCAAATTGACGAAGTTGAGGACTTGGCAAGCGACAATCCGATCCGATATAGTTCCTGCTCGGATCAACATGACCTGTACGAAATTCAACTGCCGGCTGAGCCGGCCCCTCGGGTTCCCATGAGCACTCTCAAGAAGAACAAGCGCCTCAAGCGTGCCAAGCGGATTGCGCTGTATGGCGACAACAAGCCTGCCGTCGGCAACAGCATTGAATATCGCGGCATGGCGAAGTACCTGGGTGGTAACGGTCGCAAGCCGACGGGAATCACGCGGCGATTGTTCAAGAAGAATCTGCAAACCATCCGCGTGCTGGAAGACGGTAACGTCGTCCGGCGGCGGGTGCCGGTGCGCCTGCTTCGTTCGGGTGTGATTGAAAAGCCAATCGTCCGCAAGCCGTTCACGCTCGACGAAGCGA
>JAHBXU010000851.1 GCA_019636315.1 Planctomycetaceae bacterium
ATTGCGTTGGGGGTCGTCTCGACGTCATTGAAAGTATTGCTGGGGGTCGACCGGTCGTATCTCGGAGGCAATCAGGATTGACGTCTGTCTGCGGGGGCTGCCCGTGGGCTTGCTGATGCATGTCTTCATGATGAGGTCGCGATGCTGGACTTTTTGCTGCGATTGGATCGACGCTGGATCTTCCTGGTGATGTTTCTGGCGGTCGGCATCCCCACGCTGATCGGGTTTCGATTTCCCGAGCAGCCTTCGCATCTGGTGCAGAACGTGTTCGATGCGGTGGAAAATCTGCCGCGCGGATCACGCATCTTCATGGCGTACGATTACGACCCGGGCGCCCAGGGAGAGCTGCATCCGATGGGACTGGCCCTGACGCGTCACTGCGCGCTCAAGGGGCACAGGATGTACTACATGACGCTCTGGCCACAGGGGCTCCCGCTCCTGCAGTCAAACCTCGACGTCCTCAAGACCGAGTTTCCCGACCTCAAGTATGGTGATCACTATGTGAACTTCGGGTTTCGCGGCGGCGGCAACGAAGGTCCCATCAAGGTGATGGTGACCGACCTGCGAAAGTCCGTCGCGGCGGATATCTATGGCACGAGTCTCGATCAGATTCCCATGACGCGCGGCGTCAAGAACCTGCAGCAGATGGATCTGATCATCAGCGTCAGTGCCGGCGATCCCGGGACAAAACAGTGGGTCCAGTTTGCGGCAACGCCGTTCGGCATCCCGCTCGTCGGCGGCTCGACGGGCGTACAGTCGGCGACGCTCTATCCCTACATTCCCAGCCAGTTACGCGGACTTCTGGGGGCGATCAAAGGGGCGGCCGAGTTTGAGTTCCTCCTGAACGAGAAGTATCCCCAGCTCAAGGAAAACCCGAGCGCTTTCGAAGCGCAGCGTCGGATGGGGACTCAGGTTGTTGCGCATCTCACGCTCATCGCGTTGATCGTGCTGGGGAATATCATTTACTTTGCGCAGCGGTTACGGGAGAAGGCAGCATGAAGCAGGAAACGCTGATCTGGACGTTGATCATGCTGGCCGGAGGGACCGCATTGCTGGCGCGCGCTGTGATCGTTGGCAACGGCCGCGTGTACGTCCACGAGACATCAAATGCCGTCGCCGGGACCGATGTCGTTCTGACGGAGTCGACAACCGTTCCTCCGCGAGATCGCAACGAGGCGGGCGTCCGTCTGAGCTGGAGTCGAACGATCGGCACCTGGGTCGCCGCGCTGTGCACACTGGGGATCCTGTCGTTTCTGCTGGGTGACAATCCTCTTTACAAGTTGACAGAAGCGGTCGTCGTCGGCGTCTCCGCGGCTTACCTCATGGTCGTCGGTTTCTGGTCCGAAGTCGTGCAGAACCTGTTCGGCAACCTCATCCCCGGATTGATGGAGCGCACACTTCTGCCTGGATTGCCGGATGTGGAACCGAAGTTCATTTACCTGATTCCACTCGTCATGGGGGGCATGATGCTGTGGCGCTTGTCTCCGATCGGCGGCAACTGGATCGCGCGCTGGCCGCTGGCATTCTTCATCGGGGCGACAGCCGGCGTGCGGCTGGTGGCGTCGCTGGAGTCGGACTTTGTCCAGCAGATCAACAGCACGATTTTGCCGCTCGTTGTGTTCGCAGCGGACGGAAGTTTCCTGTTCTGGCAATCTTTGAAGAACGTCATCATTTCCGCCGGCGTGTTGATGGGACTGACCTACTTTTTCTTCTCCGTCGAACATCGCGGCATCGTCGGCGGACTCGCACGGGGCGGCGTCTGGCTGTTGATGATCACCTTCGGGGCGCTCTTCGGCTACACGGTGATGGGCCGCGTTGCATTGCTCACCGGACGGTTGGAATTCCTGTTTGACGACTGGCTCTGGCTGATCGACCCCACGGCGAGCCGCGTGGGAATGTGACGCGAAGCCTGCGTTGTGCTGCCCGAAGCGTCAGGAGGGCAAGCTTGGGAACTGTTGCACATCCTTCCTCGTCAACGCGTCGGGTTCCGATGATTGGACATCAACGATGAATTCAGCCGGGGGGGATGAGGTGATCGTCGCGCCTTCGACTGAGACTGGCTCGGCTCGCGTGAATTGTGAGCTCTGAATAAACAATCCGGACGCAGGATGACCATCAGCACGAACAAACGGATCGCGGCTTCTACCGGACTGGTGTTCTTGTGTCTTGCCGGCTGCAGCGACTCCGGTGGTTCGGGCCACGTCGGAACGAATCCCTACGACAATGCTCCGGCCCCTCTTCCGGCGGCTGCACCCGGGCCTGTCGCGCCGGCGATCCGCTCTACTCCACGAGACAACGGAAGGCCGGCTGCTGCGGTGGCCGAGCCTCGCACTGATCCCAGGGCGACCGAGCCGCCATCGACGCCTGAGGTGCGAATTCCCCCGGTCCGTGATGCCGGGGGCACTGCGGCGTCGTTGTCGTTGCCCGAATACTCCCGCATGGCTCGACTGACGGCCGAGGTTCTGACCGAAATCAGCGAGATCCATGCCGCGGTCGATGAGTCACTCGACTCGGCCAAATATCAGG
>JAHBXU010000852.1 GCA_019636315.1 Planctomycetaceae bacterium
TTGATGAGGATCTGCAGTACTCCTGCGCCTACTTCGCCAGCGAACACGACACACTCGAAACGGCCCAGCGGAACAAGAAGCAGCGTCTGGCCGCCAAGCTGTGTTTGAAGCGTGGCCAACGCGTGTTGGACATTGGATGCGGCTGGGGCGGACTCGCCTTGTTTCTCGCCCGGCAGGCCGACGTGGAAGTCGTCGGGGTCACGCTTTCGGCCGAGCAGCACAAAGTCGCCGTTGAACGGGCGCGAGCCGCGGGACTGTCCGATCGCGTCCACTTCCTCCTGCAGGACTATCGGGAACTCGACGGGCCGTTCGATCGCATTGTCTCCGTCGGCATGTTCGAACACGTGGGCGTCGGACACTACGACGAATTCTTCGCAAAAGTCAACTCGCTGATGAAGGACGACGGCGTGATGCTGCTGCACTCGATCGGCCGCATGAGCCCGCCCGGAACAACGGGTCCGTGGCTGAGGAAGTACATCTTCCCCGGCGGCTATGCTCCCGCACTCTCCGAGGTCTTCGATATTACGCAGCGGCAACAGTTGTGGGTCACGGACGTCGAAATCCTGCGGCTGCATTATGCGCAAACGCTCTGCGAATGGCAGAAGCGCTTTCAGGCCAACCGAGCCCGAGCGGCCGCCCTGTATGATGAGCGTTTCTGTCGCATGTGGGAGTTCTATCTTACGTGCGCTGAGATGGTGTTCCGCTATGGCAGCAGCATGGTCTTCCAGATGCAGCTTGCCCGCCAGCGCGACGCCGTCCCGCTCACTCGCGATTATATGAACTCCCCCGCGATCCCTCCGCTGGCCGCACACGTACCCGACTCAGCCGCAGCGTGAACGGGGGGACTTCGCTTCACGCCGCCAGGGAGGCCACTGACGCTGCCCAATGCACTGATCTCGTCATCGTGCGATGACACAGGCATCGTCAGCGACAGTGGCACACACGGGCAATCGACGGACGGTTGTTTCCGTCATTTGCCGCCCCATGGACGACGGAGGGATTGACCGAACCTGCTTTCAGGTGAGGTCAAAGCGATCGAGGGTCATGACCTTATTCCACGCGGCGACAAAGTCGTGGACGAACTTCTCCCCGGCGTCTGCGCTGCCGTACACTTCCGCCAGAGCGCGAAGTTGAGAGTTCGATCCGAAGACGAGATCGATCCGCGTGGCAGACCACTTGCTCTCACCCGTTTTTCGATCGCGCCCGTCGAACTCGTCCGCGTCCGGCGACACCGGCTTCCACTCCGTATTCATGTCCAGCAGATTGACGAAGAAGTCGTTGGTGAGGGCTTCGGGCCGGCTGGTGAAGACGCCGTGCTGGGAGCCGTCGAAGTTGGCATTGAGCACGCGCATCCCGCCCACCAGCACGGTCATTTCGGGCGCCGTCAGCGTGAGCAACTGCGCCTTATCGATGAGCAACGCTTCGGCCGGAATGGTGTACCGCCCCTTGAGGTAATTGCGGAAGCCGTCGGCAATCGGTTCGAGCGGCGCAAACGATTCGACATCAGTCTGCTCCTGCGAAGCGTCCGTACGGCCGGGCGTGAACGGGACGGAGACCTCATACCCAGCGTTCTTCGCCGCCTGTTCCACTCCGGCACAACCGGCCAGCACAATCAGATCGGCGAGCGAGACCTTCTTGCCTCCTGCCCCCGTGCTGTTGAACTCGTTCTGGATGCCTTCCAGCATACTGAGGACTTCGGTCAGACGGTTCGGCTGATTGACGTCCCAGTCCTTTTGCGGCGCCAATCGAATCCGCGCCCCGTTGGCGCCGCCGCGCTTGTCAGAACCGCGGAATGTGGACGCTGATGCCCAGGCCGTCGATACGAGTTGCGTGACGGACAATCCGGACGCCAGGAGCTTGCTCTTCAGCGCGGCCATGTCCTGCGCATCGATCAAGGGATGATCGGCCGCTGGAAGCGGATCCTGCCAGATGAGCTCTTCCTGCGGAACTTCCGGGCCGAGATATCGCGCACGCGGCCCCATATCGCGGTGCGTCAGCTTGAACCAGGCCCGGGCGAACGCGTCGGCGAACTGATCCGGATTCTCCATGAACGCCCGCGAGATCTTTTCATAGATCGGATCAAACCGCAGCGCCAGGTCGGTCGTCAGCATGGTCGGGAGACGCTTCTTCGACGGATCGTGCGCATCGGGAATCGTCGCGCCGGCTCCTTTGGCGACCCATTGGTGTGCTCCCGCCGGGCTCTTCGTGAGTTCCCATTCGTAGCCGAACAGGTTCCAGAAGAAGTTGGTGCTCCACTTTGTAGGCGTCGTGGTCCAGGTGACCTCGAGGCCACTGGTGATGGTGTCGTCGCCTTTGCCGGTGCCAAAGCTGTTCTTCCAGCCCAGTCCTTGTTCCTCAAGGCCGGCCGCTTCGGGTTCGGGGCCCACGTGAGACGCCGCGCCGGCGCCGTGCGTCTTGCCGAAGGTGTGCCCGCCTGCGATCAGTGCGACGGTCTCTTCGTCGTTCATCGCCATCCGCTTGAATGTCTCGCGGATATCGAAGGCGGCTGCGATCGGATCGGGAT
>JAHBXU010000853.1 GCA_019636315.1 Planctomycetaceae bacterium
TTTTCTTCACCTGGACGGAGCCGTCCTTTGCCACATTGACCACAATCTCATCGGGCAGGGCGGTCAGCGGTTGGGCGACCGACACGGCCGGAAGGTCGATCTGATACTGCCGCTCGGCCTCGGTAAATTGCGTCCCCACCATGAAGAAGATGACCAGCAGGAGCACAATGTCAATCATCGGCGTCAGATTGAGCGCCGGTTCTTCCGGTTGTTGGGTTTTGAGCGGCATAGACGGGACTCTCCACAGACGCCGTATCGATTGTAGCGATTATATCGCCGGATCCGCCTCAACGGCAGACCGTCTTCGCGGGTTCCGCCGGGGAGTCCTTCTCGAAGGCAGAACCCATATTGCCCGCAATCTTTGCGCGCCTCCCGGGGCGTTGTTCCTCGAATAATCGTCACAGCAGGAGGAACCGGCCTCGAATCGATCGCCGAATCGTGAAGACCGGCATCCTGATCAACACGATGGAATTTCGCGGACGATGCAATGGACACACTGCGGAGTTTCAGTGTCTTCGACAAAGTTGTCGATGTGTCCATCTGATGCCCAAGGAGGGAGTCCCATGCCACGCGTGTGCGCAGCAGTTTTGTTTTCGGCGATGGTCATCGGCGGGCCGACGACCGCGATGGCCCAAAGGTACTGTCCGCCGACCCAACCGGCTCCCCGGCGCTATTGCCCGCCGACGACGCCGGGCGTTATCCAGCCGGACGCGACTCCAGTCGCACCCGGGCGGGACGAACCAGCTCCCGAACCGGGCCTCGACGGGACCCAGCAGCCGCAGCAGCGGGCGCAGGCGCCGTCCAATATGCAGCAGGTGACGCCGCAGCAGGCCCAGCCGACGTTCAACCCGTCGTCGCAGTCTCAACCGACGACTGCCGCCACGTCCGCCCAGGCAATTGCGCCGAACACCATCGGCGACTTCTTCGGCACCGGCGGTATGTACTTTGACAATACTTATCTCGCCTACCCAGTCTATATCCCAACGGCCGCCTCGGCGGGCGGAAACGTCGGTCGACAGAAGTTCGGTGAGAACGTCAGTCCGATTCCACGTGACCGCGTGTTTCTGAACTACTCGCTCTTCACCAACGCCCCTCTTTCCGCGAACGGCGTGGACGTCAATCGCTTCACACCCGGTTTCGAAAAGACATTCCAAGACGGGAATATGTCCTTCGAAATGCGGATGCCCTTCGCCTCCACGCTCGATTCGACGCTCACCGAAACCGGCGCCGACACGAGTGAATTTGAATGGGGTGACCTGACAATCTTCCTCAAAGCCCTGCTGTACAACACCGACGAGATCGCCTTTGCCGGCGGCGTTGGTTTCTCCTTCCCGACGCACGATGCGCTCGTCGTCCGCGATCAGAACAACGGCAACGTGCTGTTGAAGGCTGACAGCAGTGCCATTCACGTTCTCCCCTACCTTGCCGCCCTCTGGACGCCCAATGACCAACTGTTTGTCCAGCTCTTCGGACAGATCGATGCGGACATGAACGGCGGGGCAGTCTATGTCGACGACGGAGGTGGACCAATCAACGCGGGACGCCTTCAGGACCAGACTTATCTGTTTCTTGACCTCACGGCCGGTTACTGGGTCTACCAGAATCCGTGCGGCAATATTCGAGGCATCGCCCCCATCGTCGAATTCCACTACAACCGATCGCTGAACGACGCCGATACGATCGTCACGACGGGATCCACGTTGGGAGGAGCGGAGAATGACCTCAGCCTGCTGAACATGATCGTGGGACTGAGCGTGTTCACACACAACAACCTTCAACTGCAGGCTGGTTACGGCTTTCCTGTGGGGGGAGCCGATGATCAGTTCGACGGCGAGTTCCGCCTGACGATCAACTGGCTCTTCGGCGGCGGCAACCTGTATAGCGCTCGCTGAGAGCCCCAGACGCCCAGTCGATGACAAGCAACACACAGGAGCTTCCGGTGAATCCGGAGGCTCCTGTTTTTCGTTGGGGCCGCTGGTTTGAAACGCCGCGCGGCTCCGCCAGGCGTTCGCCCCGAGTCCAGAGGACTGCGGCCAGGACGGTCCGCAGGGACGGGTCGCGGGTCCAAATCAGCCGAAATCCTCACTTTCCCCGCCGCGGATCTCGTCATCCGGAAATTCACCCGATCGACGGAAAATTCTGGGAAGAAAGCACGACGTCCCACGTTTGCCCTGGTGTACGACGGGAAACACCTCCCGACCTGAAACTCAAAACAACCTGCACCAGGAGCTGAAACATGTCCCGCCTGTTCTCCCTGAAGAAACTCGTCTTCGCTGCTGTCGCTGTCGCCGGTCTGAGCTTCGCCGCCGGTTCCGCAAACGCCGGCGGCTACGGCTACGGTGGCTACGGCTACAACAACTTCTACCTGAAGAAAGTCGTGACGTACAACTACGATTACGTCACCGACTACCAGTACATCACCAAGTACGACCACTGCGGCGTCCCTTACCAGGTGTCCGTTCCCTACACGCGGACTGTCAGCATCCCGGTGGTGAACTACGTCAAGGTGTACTACTGATCTCG
>JAHBXU010000854.1 GCA_019636315.1 Planctomycetaceae bacterium
GGGGCGACGACGTTGTCGAAATCCACGACCGCACCTTGCGCGATCAATGTTTCTCTAAGGTGCCCGAAGTTCATGCTGGACATGCTGTAGCCGTGCCTCCAGCTCAGGGCCGCCGCCGTGCCGGCGCCTTGTCCCATCGCCATACAGGTCGCCATCACGCGAACCGAGCCGAATCCCGGGCCATCGGCGCTGAGGCAGCGTCCCGCCGTGACGAGGTTCACGCTGCCTTGCGGCACCAGGCAGCGGAAAGGAATGTTGTATTCCTGCCGCGGGATGACGAGACCATTCTGCTCGTTGCTGTCGCTGGCGTGGATGTCGATGACGTGCGCGCCCTTGGCGATCGTGTCGGGGAAGGCCTTCGGTATCAGGATGTCATCCTTCTGCAGCGCGTAGAGGCCCACGATGTGGTACGACTCCCGCACCCCGGTCTGGATGCCCGACTTCGCCAGCCAGCAGTCCCGGAATTCCGGGAACTCGCGGCGCAGCACATCGATGATCAGGTGCAGGTTCTCCCGAAGGCTGCACTCGGTCTGCGTGAATCGCACCGGGTCGCTCGCATCGGTCGCCTCGCGCAGCACATTGATGCTCACCATGCCATCGCGGAAGAACTTGTTGATCCATGGGCCGCCGAAAATCGGGATCTGGCCCTGCTCGTTGAGCTCGAGCAGTCGGCTGCGGATCACATCGGAAACCGGCAGCATCCCGTCGACGGCGTCGCGGAACAGATAATCGAGCGCGTCGGTATCGACTCCGCCCAGCTGGAACCAAAGGGTCGCTGGTTGCAGGATGTCCCCCTTCGTGGTCGGGAAGCCCGCGGCCCGCACGAGATCCGCGTCACCGGTGCAGTCGACGAACACCTTCGCTTCGTACGCAACGCGACCCGCCTTGTTTTGCACCATGACATGAGTGATCCGGTCCCCGTCCATCGCGCAGTCCGAGAACCAGGAGTGGTACAGAAGCGTCACGCCGCTATCGAGCAGAAGGCGTTGGGCGGCGAGCTTGAGGATCTCGTCGTTGACGGGATAGTTCCCGCTCTCCAGCGCGACATTCGCGCCGCCAAGGTCAGCTGCCTTCTGGAGGAGTTCGAACGGAATCCCACCGATGTGCTGTTTGCCGAAATGGCGGAACTCGCTGATCGGCGTCACCAGTGCACTCGTAGACATGCCGCCGACGAAACCATAGCGTTCGATCAGCAGGGTCCTCGCGCCGTTGCGGGCCGCAGCCACGGCCGCGATGAGACCCGCAGGCCCCCCGCCGCATACGATGACGTCGTAGCGGCCGGCCACCGGCACCTCCCTGCCGGGTTCCCTGATCGAGATGGTCTTCCCGGATATTATCGACACACGACTTCCCTGTTGGCCTGATTGCTGTTCAGCGGACGTGAAGATAGGCCCGCCGTCACGCCGCAGCCCCGAAGTGCGCGGACAACGGGATGCTCAACTGACACCGCCCTTCCTTTCATGCGAATCTTGTTGCGCCCCGTACGAAGATTCGTGGGGCCGAGTCCCGGGAACAATAGCGTTAATGTCAGGTGTCATATCTCTGTATGATAGTCAATATCAGATATATAAGCTCCTAAATATACAGGAATATATTGGCCATTCGAGAGTGCGATCCGGCTCGGACCGAAGCGGAATTTCCCGTATATAAAGATAACGATAACTCATCGGGCCTGATTTGATGCTTAAATTTGCCTGGCAAGTCGTGCGACTGTCGCCGAACGACCAGCCCGGATTGGAGGCAAAGACATGGCGGATGTAAACAATGCGCGTCGTCCGCCGACGCTTCAGGACCTGGCGAAAATCGTCGGCCTGACGGCCAATACTGTCTCGCGGGCGCTCAACGACAGGCCCGGCGTCAGCATGACCACCCGGGCCCTGATCAAGGCCGAGGCGGAGCGGCTCGGTTATGTTCCGAACATCCATGCCCGCTCGCTCGTGCTCGGCTCCCGCAAGACGATCGGCGTGATCGTCTCGAACATTTCCAATCCTTTCTTCGCTGACCTGGTCAGTGAAGTCGAACTTCAGGCGCAGAGAGCCGGCTATACGGTTCTCCTGCTTCTCACCTACGAATCGGCGGAACGCGAGCAGGATGCGATCAAGAGGGCGTTGCAATCAGGCCTGGACGGCCTGATCGCGGCGCCCGTGCAGGAGCGTTCCGACGCGTGGGCACCGGTGATCAAGGCCGGCATCCCCCTCGTCCTGGTTAGCCGCGAACTTCCCGAGCTGGGGGTCGATTTCTATTCGTCCGACAACGAAGCCGGCATCCAGCTGACAACCGACTTCGTCCTCGCGCAGGGAGCAAAAGATGTCGTGCTGCTCGACGAGGACATGCCTTTCTCCACGATCCGGATCCGCACCGAAGGATTCCGGCGGTCGCTCGAACGTCACGGGCTCTCCTTCGATCCCCGGCGGCATCTCGTGCTCGTCCCGCCGCCTCGTTCCTTTCGCGTCGCCCAGTCGTGGCATGCCGACGACGCGTACCGTGTCGCCAGCGATCTTCTCGACCGCGGCCGCCGGCCG
>JAHBXU010000855.1 GCA_019636315.1 Planctomycetaceae bacterium
CAGCCCTGGCATCGCATTCAACCTGGCTTCCGCGCCCCGTTTGATGTCCTCTTCGATGCCCTGCACACCCAGCAGGCCGATGCCGAATTCCGAGTAAGCCGCGGCGGGGGGTTCATTCACATACACCAGGTGCAATTCGGCCCCAAACACGTCGGCAAACTCGCACGCATACCGCAAGGCGTGCTCACTGCAATCGCTGAAATCGGTCGCCGCCAAAATGCGTTTGAGCTTGATCATGTTCGTGTCTCCGCTCTGTCAGGGTTCCGAGGACGTCGGGGCGAGGACGAAACAATTCATTTGCGGGATCGTCAACGACAACTCCCCCTGGGATCGCTCCGCCATACGAAACCTCGCAGCGGCGCCCGCGCGGCGAGGTCCTCTCGCGTTTCCAACTCACCGCACGATCCAGACGGAACACGCCGCATTGCGCAGCACGTCCTCCGACGTGCTTCCCAGGAAGAATCGTTCGATGCGACTGTGACCGCGGTCGCCCAGCACAACAATATCCGCGCCCCACTGTTCAATGGTGTCAATGATCTCATCGGCGGCCCGAGCGCCTTCCCGCAACTCACTGGTAACGTTTGGAGTGGCGGATCGAAGCTGGCCGACCGCCCATGCCAGCGCATCCTCCGCCGCGCGCCGGTCGGCGTCCTGGAGCGAGTCCGGCTTCACATAGGTCTGCATCTCTCCCGCCAGAAACGGCGCCGTCATCGACAGGACAACGATCTCGACAGCCGCTCCCCAGGCGATTGTCGCGATCTGTTGCACGGCCCGCTGGGAAGACTCCGAACCATCATGGCAGATAAGGATCCTCAGGGGACGGTCGACGTCTTTCCCAAAGCCGGTCGGTCGCGTCACCAGGACAGAGCGGGGGGCATGCTTCGCCACTTTTTGCGAAACGCTTCCCAGCAGAAACCGTTTTGACGGCGACGATCCTCTTGCTCCGATGACCGTCAGATCAACGTGTTCCTGCTCGGCAAACTGAACCAGTGCCTCAGCCGCATGACCGGTCAGGATTTTTGTGGTCACCTCGCCGTCAATGCCCTCGAACAATCTGGCGTCAGCGTCAAGCAACGCCTGCGCGTGGGCATGATATTCATCCAGCAACTCGCCGACGCTGGCCGGAAACTCCCGCCGCATCGCACCAAGCTGCGGCACAATGGCGACAGTCGCCAGGGTCAACGCAACGGGCTCCGGGAATGGCACGCGGGAGAGAAACCATTCGGCCTCGCGCGACGCAGGAGAACCATCGGTGGCCAGCAGAACCTTCATCGGGTAATTCCTCGTTCAGGGGATTGCGGGAGTCGGTCGGCGATCATAATCCCCCGGGCATAACGATGACACTCGATGCAACTCATCGTGGCCGCCATCCATTTGAGTGCCGCGGCATCCAGGTTCTCATTCCGAGACGCATCCACCAGTTCCTGCGTAATGCGTTGAAAATCCCCGCTGAATTGCCGATACAGCGCGTCGTTCGTCACTCGCCATTTCTCAGCCGTGCTCATGCTGTGCAACTGCTGTGCGCCTTCCTTGATCAGCGAGAAATCCTCAACCGCCAGGCCCTCAAGGATTTTGCCGGACGCATCCAGCTTGACACGCATGAAGTGACTGAGGTCCTTGTCCTTTGGTGCTTTCTCGTCGCCCGCCTGGGCCACCTGGATTTCGTCCACGGAGCGCGCGTCCGATTGCCTGTTGGAATCGGCGGCGAGAGCCCACGTTGCCACTGCCGCGGTTGCCAGCGCCGCGATGCCGAACGTTGCCTGCAGAGTTGTCGGTTTCATGCCTCAGTGCCTGAAGAAGGGAGTCCAATGACCACGACCGTTTGAATGTGAATTTCGCAAAGCGTGTGCCAAAGGCCCTGCGGCAACTTCTCGGTCGCTTCACGCGAGAAATCTCGGGGATGTCGTCATCCGCACACATAAAACCGTGCGGAACTGCACACCGGCCACCCTCATGGCACACATCGAGTCTCTTCACGAAACAGACGCAGACTGAACCTGCTGGGCACGATTCCCTGTGCACCGGCAGCTTGATGCGGCTGATTACCAGAGCGAGCATGAAGTACGGAACGATTGGACGGATGCCCGAACCGATTCCCGATCTCCACGCTTCAGCCCATCCCAAGCGTCGACGGTGCGTATGACCACAAACTCATGGAGTCATGGGCCACAATTGCCAGAACACCACCGCGACCGGACCGGCGAACAGGATGCTGTCCAGCAAATCCAGCAGCCCGCCGAAACCCGGGAGCAGGGTAGCGGAGTCCTTGACTCCAAGATCCCGCTTAATCAACGACTCGCACAAATCGCCGATCATGCCGACAATGCCGATCACCGCTCCGTACGCGACCGCCGATCCCCAAGCGTTGACTTCCCAGGGAAGCCCCAGCATGGCAACGCCGGAGCGCAGCCATAGCGCGGCACCCAGAATTCCACCGATGACGGCCCCCAGGGCGCCCATCCAGGTCTTGCCAGGCGAAAGGTACGGCGCCAACTTGCGACGCCCGA
>JAHBXU010000856.1 GCA_019636315.1 Planctomycetaceae bacterium
CGTGGCGCGGCGAGTCGGACCGCACTTGATCTCCAAGCTGGCTTGAGCTTCGTGATGGCCCTCATTGAGACGCATCGCCGGCCGGTGGCTCCAACGGAGCAGAACGGAACGGCGTGCTGCGCGCATCATGAAGTGGGGCCAGAGGACCAGGCAGACCGTCAGCCCCGACTGGTCGTGACGGTGGATACAGAAGAAGAAGGTCTGTGGGGCGGTGAATTTCGGATGACCGGTAACACGGTCGAAAACATCCAGGGAGTGCCGCGGTTTCAAGACGTTTGCGATCGGTTGGGCATCCGGCCGACGTACCTTGTCGACGCGCCAGTTGTGCAGGACGATCGGGCATCGGAGATTCTCGCCGCAATCCATGGTGACGGGCGCTGTGAAATTGGAACGCACGTGCACCCCTGGTGCAACCCGCCGTTCGATGACGTGCTCGACCGCCAGGAGACCTATCTCTGCAATCTGCCCGTGGAATTGCAGCGGGCGAAGGTGGAATGGCTGACCACGGCGATCGAGGACCGTTTCGGAGCGCGTCCCGTTTCGTTTCGCGCCGGTCGTTACGGCCTGGACATTCACGGCGCCCGGATCCTGTCAGAACTGGGGTACCGCGTCGATTCCAGCGTGATTCCGTTTACGGATTACTCTGCCGGCGGCGGGCCGGACTTTCGCAGCGCCCCGTGGCAACCGTACTTCGTCGGCGGCGACGAGTTGTGCCGACCGATGGCGACGGGAGACCTGTTGGAGGTTCCCGTGAGCGTCGGATTCAACCGCCGCAACTTTCGTCGCGCGCTGCAGAGTCAGGAGTTCCTGGGACGGGCGCCGTTCCGACGTTTGCGACTGGAAGGCCTGCTGGACCGAACCGGACTGCTGACGCGGATCAAGCTCAGCCCGGAACAGGCCACGGCACAAAAGATGCAAACGCTCGTCGACCGCTACTGCGAGTCGCCGTCACCCGTCCTGGTCATGATGTTTCACAGTTCGTCGCTATTGCCGGGAAAATCTCCTTACGTCAAGTCGGACGCCGACCTGACTATGTTTCTGAAGAAGATTGAAGACGTCTGTCGTGATTGCCTGGAAACCAAAAGGGCGTGTCCGCGTACGCTGGCCGAAGTCGCAGCCGATGTCACGGCTGCCCGCTGAGAGAGACCAGACAGTACGGGTCAGTCCGTAGGACGGCTCACCGAGGATTCCTATTCAACGCATGAGCACCATGACGACCACCACGGGGTACGAAGTCGCGCGGGAACCGGCCCTGGAGCCGGTCCGTGACGACCTGGTCGCGCTCATCAACGCGACCCGATCCCGGACCGTCGATGGTCGACGATTCGACTGGTTGTATGAGGAGAATCCCGACGGACCGGCCGTCATCTGGAGTTTGCGTAAGGCGGACACCGGTGAGATGGTGGGATTCACAGCCTGTCTCCCGCGACGGATGCTCGTGGAAGGCGTCGAGCGGCGGGCGTGGGTCGGTGCGGATTTCTCGATGTTGCCGCACTCTCGAACGCTGGGTCCGGCGCTCAAGCTCCGTCGTGCGGCCAAAGAAGCAATCGACGCGGGGGAAGTCGACTTTTTGTACTCGCATCCGAACGATCGGATGGCTTCGATCCATCAACGGGTCGGGCATCAACGGATCGGGTTGATGCAGCGTTACGCCCGCGTGCTGCGGACGGAATCGCTCGTCGCGGAGCGTTTGAAGTCGCCCATGCTGGGACAGATTGGCGGGGCCGTGCTGGATCCGTTCCTGCGATTGGCCGACCCGGAAAAACGAACGCAGCGGGAATGTTGCATCGAGCGTCATCCGAGCTGCCGATTCGATGCACGCTTCGACGTGTTGTTTGCGGAGCGAGCCCCGAAGAACGGCGTGTTTGGAGTTCGCGATGCCTTGTATCTTAACTGGCGATATGGCACAAACCCGCTCTACGAATCGCACGTGATCACCGCGTTGCGGGACGACCGCCTCGCAGGCTATCTGGTGTTCAATATCGAAAGCGACTCGCTTTACATTCGCGACGTGTTCCCCGCTGACGATCCGGCTGTGGCGCGCGATCTTCTCGCGGAAGCGACCCGCTGGGGACGGGAGCTGCGCCTGCGCAGCGCAACGTTCACCGTGTTTCAGGGGAACTCGATTCTGCCGGTCCTTGAACAGTTTGGCTATCGCCCTCGGGCAGAACAATCACAGATGTTCGCATACGCGGGACCGCAACTGCATTCAAGCGGCGTGTTGGCTCAGGCGGACAACTGGCAGATCACCGTCGGTGATCGGGACGTGTGAAGGAAACGAAATGAATGCACAGATCGAAGGCCATTCTGGCAAAGGAGGGACAACTGTGTTGCGGGATGAGATTCGGAACTTCCTGGTGAAACACCGGGCCAGCCCAGGCGCCAGCGACTTCGCCGACGACGCCTCGCTGCTGGATCAGGGCATGATCGACTCACTGACGATGGTCGACTTGATCACATTTCTCGAATCGACCTATCAGGTGCGCATCGACGACGATGAG
>JAHBXU010000857.1 GCA_019636315.1 Planctomycetaceae bacterium
ACCTCGTCCCGGCCGTCCCCATAACGTCCGCCTGTCACGGGAACCCTTCGCTCTCCACATGATCGAAGTCGACAACATCTCAGTTCAGGCGGGCGCCTTCCGTCTGAATGCCGTCTCGCTGATGGTCCCGCCGGGGAAGTACGGCGTGTTGATGGGGAAGACCGGTTCGGGAAAAACGACCATTCTGGAATCCATCCTGGGCCTGCGGACCATTGAGTCCGGCTGCATCCGGCTGGGGGATGCCGACGTGACACGGTTGAATCCGGCTGTTCGCGGCATCGGTTATGTCCCGCAGGATGGAGCGCTGTTCTCGCGGATGAGCGTCCGGGATCACCTGTCGTTTGCCCTCGAGATCCGGCACGTGGATCGCAAAGCGATTCATGCCCGGGTCGAAGAGCTGGCGGAAATGCTGCATCTTACTCCTCTGCTTCAGCGGACGCCGCAGGGGCTCAGCGGCGGAGAGCGGCAACGCGTCGCGTTGGGGCGTGCATTGTCCTTTCGACCGCGCGTGCTGTGTCTCGACGAACCGTTAAGTGCGTTGGATTCGGCGACGCGTCTGCAGATGTGCGAGTTGCTGCAGGATGTCCGTCGACGCACGGGTGTGACCGCGCTGCATATCACCCATAATCTGGATGAAGCTGAGCGGTTGGCGGACTGTCTGTTTCGGCTAAATGACGGTAAAGTCGAGACTCTCGTAAGCTCGATCGATGATCAAATCACGCAATCCGATTGAAGAGTTCCCACAGACCGCGATGCCCATCACGGTTCACTACGAAACGTTGCTCAAGCGAGCGGCCGGAACGGCCCTCGATGTTGTCGATCTCGATGGCTCCTGCGACCTGCTGTCGGTCGCGCGCGAAGTTGCGCGGCGGCGCGGAGAGCCGCTGCAATCTTTGTTGTTTGATGATTCCGGACAACTACGGCCGTCGGTCCTCATTTTCGTCGGCGATCGGCAGGTTTCCCTCAGCGATGGGGCGCTGCTGCCGACGGGCGCGGTCGTGACACTCATGTCACCGATTTCCGGCGGGTGACTGCGACGTCATTATGCCATCATCGCAGCCTCAGGCTGCCGCGAGGGACGTCCGCAATAGTTCTCACTTCTGCTGCCGCTTCGACCTCACGCGCCAAATTTGCACAGACAACAGACAAGTGGTCCGTGGTCTTGTGATCACTCCGCCTGACCGTTTGAGGGGGGGGAGGGAGCGGCTCCCAACACGCCGCGTTTCTCCAGAACCTTGGCGCGAATTTCCTGGAGGATGGGCGGGTTCTCTTCCAGGAACACACGGGCTTTGTCCCGGCCCTGTCCGAGTCGGACGTCTCCATAGGTGAACCAGCTTCCGCTTTTGGCGACGATCCGGTCGTTGGTTGCCATATCGAGGACGTCGGCTTCGAGGCTGATGCCGTTCTGGACCAGCATGTCGAACTCCGCAACGCGAAACGGCGGAGCGACCTTGTTCTTCACAATCTTCGCTTTCATACGAATGCCGACCGTTTCGTCGCCGTCTTTCAATGAGGCAATCTTGCGCACATCAACACGGCACGAACTGTAGAACTTAAGAGCGCGTCCCCCGGGAGTAGTCTCGGGGCTGCCGAACATCACGCCGATCTTCTCGCGAATCTGGTTGATGAAGATGACGCACGTCTTCGACCGGGCGATTGCGCCGGTCAGTTTGCGCATTGCCTGGCTCATCATCCGCGCCTGCAGTCCGACATGCTTGTCACCAATTTCGCCGTCCAGTTCCGCTTTCGGGACCAGTGCGGCCACCGAGTCCACCACGATGACATCGACCGCGTTGGACTTGATCAGCATTTCGGCGATCTGCAGACCTTCCTCACCATAGGAGGGCTGGCTGACCAGTAGCTCTTCGAGATTGACGCCCAGCCGTTTGGCCCAGGCCGGATCGAGGGCATGTTCGGCGTCGATGAATGCGGCGATCCCCCCGTCGCGTTGGGCGCTGGCCACGGCGTGGAGCGCGAGCGTCGTCTTTCCGCTGGATTCCGGACCGAACAATTCGATGATCCGGCCTCGCGGGAACCCGGCGCCTCCCAGCGCCAGGTCGAGGGACAGTGAACCGGTGGAGATCCCCTCGACGCATGTTCCAAGCGGGTCGGACAACTTCATGATCGAGCCTTCACCGAAGGCTTTCTCAATTTGTCCCAATGTATTCTGCAGGAGTTGCTCGTGCTCGTTACGGGAGTCCCCCGGTTTGGGGGTGGTTTCACGACGGACTGTCTTGGATTTTGTCGGAGCGGCCATGGGGAAGGTTCCTGTTCGCAGGCTGCCGAAAATCAACCGGTCGTCCCACCGACGGCCGGCTGTTCCTCGACAACCTCCGCAAAGTGTACATCAGTTCAAATTGCGCGCCAAGCCCGTTTGGCCGGATTGTCGTGGAAACCTCGGTTGTTGGGAAGTCGCCGAACATCCCGGTCGTGCGTTGTCAGCAATCGGGCGCCTTGACTGGTTTGTTGCGAGGATAGAGACAGTGCCGGGATCTCG
>JAHBXU010000858.1 GCA_019636315.1 Planctomycetaceae bacterium
CGATCCGCCTGAGGAAGTCGGTATACTCCTGGGATTCCCGCAGCGAGTAGTTTAAATTCTTGATGAGCCCCGTCAGCCGCGTGAAATAGCCGCGGGCCTCGTCCTTGTCGCTGAACAGGTATTCCCGCCCCAAGTAGTGCCAGATCAAATGCAGCGTCTCCTTCTGCCGCTGCAGCGGGGCGGACACATCCACGGGGTCAAACGCGTCCTGCTGGAGGTAGGCCGCGTCGAGCAGCAGGGACTTCTGGTAGGTGACGAAGTCCTCCAGCAGTTGCCCGATCAGTCGTTGTGGATCCTGATCGTAGATCACCCGTGCGCCGGTTTCCTTCTTACACGCCGCCAGCACGGCTTCGACCATGTCCGTAATTCCACCGGTGCCCATCAGCACGCCGATCAGCTTCCCCTCGTCATAGGCGATGGCCAACTCCCCGAGCGTGCCGTGCTCCCCCCGATGATCACCACGATGTCGCTGCTGCGGATGTTGACCACCTCCCGCCCCATCAGGCCGCTGCCAGTGAAGATCAAGACATCATGGGCCAGCGTCGGCGACTCATATTTGAATGCATGTTCATCCAGACTGAGTGCCGGCGAGATGCCAATCACGGTTCCGCCACGCCGCTTGGCGCCGCGCGCAGCCGCCAGCGGCAGACCAGGACAGGCGCCGGTGATCACAACGCAGCCCGCCACCGCGGCGCATTCTCCGACCTGCTCCGCCACCTTCAGGGTGGCGGCCGGAACCTCCCCGCTGGCGCCGCCCATGATCCCGATCTTCAGTGGCATCGCCTCTTCGCGCACTTTGTCAGTATCTCCTCTCAAGCGAAATATGCCTTCAACACGTATTGACCCAGCATCCGCTGGGTATTGAAGAACGCGCCGTTGAGCGCGATCGCGTGCCGCATTATCCCCACGAATCGCTCCCGCTCCTCGCGAAAGGCGGGAACGACTGCCGTCTCAAGCTTCTCGTAAAGCGACGCCGCGTCTCTGGCGCCGTCCTGGCGGCGCGCCGGATCGCGCGCGTCTTCGCCGATCGACCAGCCGGTGACGCCCTCGACGCACCCTTCGAGCCACCAGCCGTCGGGAATGCTGAGCGAGGGGACGCCGTTGAGCGCCGCCTTCATTCCGCTTGTCCCCGACGCTTCGAGCGGGGGCTCAGGGGTGTTGAGCCAGACGTCCACGCCCCCGGTGATCAGCTTGCCGAGTTCCAGATCGTAGCCTTCGAGAAAGGCGATCTGCACGAGGCCGCTCAATCCGTCCCGGGCACGGAACACCCGGCGAATCAGCTCCTTTCCAGCCTGGTCGCGTGGATGCGCCTTGCCGGCATAGACGATCTGCAGCCCGCCGGCCTGAGCGGCGATGCCCGTCAGCCGGTCGAGATCGCGAAACAGCAGATCGGGCCGCTTGTAGGCCGTCATTCGCCTGGCAAAGCCGATCGTCAGTCTGTCCAGCTTCATTTCAGCGCCCGTTTGCTCGCGGATTCGCTCCAAGAGCTGCTGCTTCTGCTCCAGGTGAGCCGCCCAGACTTCGTCAGCGGGGATTCCAAGCGCCGAGCGCAGGCTGTCGTTATCCTTCCGCCAGCCAGGAATGCGGCGATCGAAAAGCTTCTCGAAAGCAGGCCCGGTCCAGGAGGCGGCATGAACGCCGTTGGTGATCGAGTCGATCACGTAGCCGCCGAACATGTGCTGCGAGACCAGCCCATGCCGCTTGGCCACGCCATTGACGTAGTGGCTGAGATTGAGCGCCAGATAGGTGAGGTTCAGGGCGCCTTCGCAGCAAAACACGTCCTTCATTTCGTACACGTCGCGCCGGCCCAGAACGCGGTTCACCAAATCCATCGGAAACTGATCGTGCCCGGCCGGAACGGGAGTATGCGTCGTGAACACACACAGCTTGCGCACGGGCTCGATGTCCTCGTGCGTCACGTGCGTCCGACCCGAGCGCGCCGCCTGCTCATCGAGCAGCTCCAACGTAAGCAGGCTGGAGTGCCCCTCATTCATGTGAAAGCGCCGGAGTTGATCGTATCCCAGCTTGCGCAGGATACGGACGCCGCCAATTCCAAGCACGACTTCCTGGCAGAGGCGGTAGTGCTCGTCGCCACCATAGAGGTGATCCGTGATGCTTCGGTCCCAGTCGCTGTTCTCCGGGATATCGGTGTCCAGCAGATAAACCGGTGCCTCGAATCCATCCAGACCGCGAACGACGTACCCCCAAGCCCTCACTTGCACCGTCCGCCCTTCAATGGTCACGGATGTTCGCTGCGGCAGCGCCGAAAGCTGCTCCTCTGGTGCCCAGGACTGAGCTTCCTCCTTTTGATTGCCGCTGGCATCCAGATGCTGTCGAAAATACCCCGTGCGGTGGATCAGCGAGACACCGACAAGCGGAACACCCATGTCCGCAGCGGCGCGGATGGTATCGCCGGCGAGCACGCCCAGGCCGCCGGAATACGTCGGGAGATCGCGCTCCAGCGCGATCTCCATGGAAAAATAGGCGATAGTTCGC
>JAHBXU010000859.1 GCA_019636315.1 Planctomycetaceae bacterium
GAGCACCTCGCCGCCACGGAGGCTCCGCTCCAGCGAGTAGATGCGCTGGTCGCTGTTGGCCTCGATCTCGAGGACGACGGAACTGTAGCCAGCCGCTTCGGGGATCTCCTTCGGTGGGTCGCCGCTTCCCAGCGCATAGTCTAGGCACTGCGCGATGAAACTCTTGCCGGTGTCCGAAGGCCCAGCGACCACGTTCAGGCCACGCGTGAATGTGACTACTGCGGGCGCCTTCCCCGGTCCGACCAGCGCGAGTCGCCGAATCGCGAAGCCAAACTTCATTGCGCCTCCTCGGTCCAGAGAACAGACTCCATTGAGAATTCGGCACCCCACCTGCCGATGCGGTCGCGGACTATCGTGTTGAGCTCGGCGTCCTCAATCAGGCCGAAGCTGTCGACCACCCAGTCAGCGCGTTCGCGAAGGATCTTCAAGTACTCAGTGCTCAGCGTGTCGAGAAAATCGGCGGACTTGTCGGTTGCCGCAAAAAAGATGCCTCCGTCCTTGTAAACGCGCTCAACGAGTCCGCGGCTCTCGTAGAGAGTGAGGCCATCTTGAAGCACGCCGCGACGAACCAGGATCTCTCCTCCGCGATGAGGCGTTTGGGGATGCAGCCCCTCGGGCCCGCCCTCGATGTCATCAGAGTGAATGAGGAAGTAGTCGAAGATGACAAGCCGCTGTAGCGCATACGCCGCAGGGAATGCTGTCGTCAGCACGCACAGCGCTCGCAGGCCGATCTCGACAGGCCCGTTGAATGGCGAGAGTAGCCGGGTTGATCTTTCCGTCATTTGACCCACCGGACCTTTCCATCATTGGCAAGCTGATGGCAGATGCCGCCACGATCACGCGTGTGGATGCGGGTGGTGAGCGGGTTGTTGGTAAGCTGTAGCGAGCGGGCTGTTTTCACCGCCGCGACAACGCGACGATAGCCGTCTGCGTGATCACTGCGGACCTCGTCCTTGATGCCGGAATGGACCTCGTCTTGTAGTTTTTCGAACTCGCCCGCAGGCAGCGTGTCCCGGGAGAAGGTTCGCAAGCCCTCAGCGCTATAGAACTCGACGCGCGCGTCATGGAAGTGCTCGCGGAGGTCTTCCCGGGACGCCAGCTCTGCGTCGAGATCCTTCACGTCCTGTTTGAGATGATCCGCATACGCACGTCGAAGCTCACCGACAAAGATCGCCTCGTTGTCGGCCGGCATGCTTGGCGGCGGTAGCGGTTCAGGACGCGGTGGGAGTCCACCACCAAACCGCGCCACGTACCAGCGCGTCTTAGCGTGTTCTTCGATGATACGGAGGAGCGGCTTCGTCTTGAAGATCGAGAAGTCGAGGCTTGCGATATGCGCCTTCATCACAGCGTCGCACTCAACGACTTGCGTCTTAGTGATTGCCGTTCGACACATCTTGTCCCAGTTCGCGAGAAGGCCATCACGCAATGCTTGGGGCTTCTTCAAGAGGTTCGAGAGTTTCGGGCCGACTCCCTGCGGTGCAACGAAGAAGTAGCGTCGAGGGTACGAGTACTCGCCGTTCAGCGTGTAGTATGCGAGCTTGCCCAACTCGACCCAGACGTCGCTGGGCGCGAGCGCTCTATGGTAGTGCTTGCACTGGTAGTTATCCCACGCACCGTTGCCGCCCTTCACGGTCGCAATGACATCGCGTCCCATGTCGCCTGCACCGCCGCACCGCTCGACCAGCTCGTATTCGGCCCGCAGCGAATCGACCCACTCCTGAACGAAGTGCTCCCACTGGTTAGGGCTGAAGAGCCTGACGCGGTCCGCAGGATGCACCGGAAGTCCCGATGCCACGACGTCCGCGGCCAGACCGGGCGGCGGCGCCGAAGGCTGAGGGACCGGGACGGGAGGCGGAATCGTCCTCATGAGCTCAGCTCTTCGCCATCACCAACAACCACTCGAAAGCCCAGCGCTGAGGCTCCGGCGTGACCGGCTTGCTGGTCACGCCACCGTCCCACATCAATCTTGCCGATCACTGCGCCTACGATGAGAGCGGAGCAGCATTTCTTTAGGAAGGGATTCGTGCGTTTGGCTACATCGAGTACGGCCTCGCCCTTCTCAGTTTCGCGCGCGATGTACTCGACGATTGCACGCTGCTCCTCAACTGGTGACTTCGCGTCGCACTGTCGTGTCGTCAATTGCCACCTCTTCGGTCAATGATCTCAGTTCTTGGGGCGTCTAACGTCCGGCTTCAGGTGCGCGTCGCTCTGCAAGCCGCTGTTCGGTGAAGTTTCTACCGTCGCAGTAACCGGTCGCATCCTTTACCAGTGCTGCACTCTTGCCACCCAACTATGTTTAGGCCGATCCTCATAGAGCCAGATCTGCCATGTTCTGCCTAGATAACACGCCACTTCTGTTCGCGAACAATACGCCATAAGCGCCGCTGGTTCAACGAGTTGCGACTGAGGGTACTGTCCCAATTAGGACACTTCACCACAAGCCATGACAGCTTGCGTGTTGCAACGGACGTGATTCGAATGTCTGATTCGGA
>JAHBXU010000086.1 GCA_019636315.1 Planctomycetaceae bacterium
ACGCACGTGCTGCTCGCGAGAGGCGTCGGAGACGTCCCCCCACACGACGCCGGGGGAGATGCTTTCCAGCGGCGGCAGCACATGCAGCAACCGTACTTTGCCTTGTCCTGCAGCGATGTCGACTGCTTCGCGAATCGCATTCACCGACTGTTCGGAGAAATCGACAGGGACGAGGATGATGTCGCGTTTCATAAACGTTCTCCGGCTCCGTTCGGCGCAAGTCGTGATGGTTGAAGAGCAACAGCCGCTTCGAGGGGTGAGTCTGACTACAGGTTACCGCATCGTCCGCCCGCCGGAAACGCCTTACCACCGAGAAAAATCTGCCTCAAGCGCAGGAAGAAACGCGATGTAACAGCGTTTTCCGGAGGCCGCGATGGAATGATGGCCGCCCTTTCCCCTGGATTGCGGCGCCGCGGCTCGTTGGCTGATACCTATCGATTCACTCGTTGGGGGTGCGCGTCATGTCTCGAACTCAGTCTTTCGTATCGTTCGTCGGGTGTGGTTTGGTGATGGTCCTGCTGGGAAGCACCCTGGCGGCTGACGAGCCGGTGGTTCCGGAAACACCGTCCGCAGCCGCCGACGTCGCACTCGATGCCGAGCCCGTCATGCGAGTGAGGACCCTCTGGCATAAGAACGGCGAGAAGTTCATGGAGGGGACATATCGCGACGACGAACGACACGGCCTTTGGACCTGGTGGTATGACAACGGCCAGCAATTTGCCGCAATGGAGTACGATCGCGGCGTGTCGACCGGCACGTTGCGGCACTGGTCGGCCGAAGGCGCTCTGCTCCACGAAGGCCAATTTCAAGACGGTTCCGAATGGACCGGCACGTTCGTCGACTTCGACGGCAGCTTGAACCTCACGGCGCTGCGCTCCCTCAAGGATGGTCAGCCACATGGCACTTATCAGTGGTGGCATGCCAACGGCTCCCTCAATACCGAAGGCAGCTTTATCAACGGTCAACGCGACGGCGTCTGGCGCTGGTTTTACCTGGATGGTCAGCAGTTTGCCGAAGTGAACTTCTCCCGAGGGACGTTGAGCGGCACGGAGCAGCACTGGGCGCCCGACGGGACCCTCCTCACGAGTGGTGAATACCGCGATGGACAAGCCTGGACCGGCACGTTCGTGGACTTCAATGGCAGCGAACTGACCGTTCAGCTGCAGCGGAGCTTCCTGAATGGCCAGCCGCACGGGGAATGGATGTGGTGGTTCAAAGACGGCACGCTGAACACGCAAGGCTCGTTCATCAACGGGAAGAAGCACGGCCGCTGGCAATGGTGGTATCAGAACGGACTGATGTTCGCCGAGACCGAATATGACAACGGCACTCCTCAGGGTTCGCTTCGCCACTGGTCGGAGGAGGGCAAGCTCGTCAGCGAGGGGCAGTACGCCCTGGACGGCCGCGAATGGAACGGAACCTTCGTCGACTTCACGAGCGATCTGGTGCTGACCGCGCAGCGCACCTATGTCGACGGTATCAAGAACGGCACATGGACCGAGTGGCATGCGAATGGTGAGAAAGCCTTTGAAGCGACATACCTCAAGGGCCGACCGCAGGGGATCTGGTCGTGGTGGGATGAGAACGGCAATAAGACCAGCGAGGAGCGCTACCTGTCAGCAGCAACTCCGACGACCCCGGTCGCGACGAACTGACGACGGCAAAGCGCTCCGGAGTGAAACTCGGTTCGCGGTCCACATCCTGCGATCTCCGCAAGAGTGGTGGAACGGTTCAATGCGATCGCGCCAGTCGTGTCGGCCTGAAAGGTTCGACACGGCTGGCGTTGACGGCCGACATCCGCTGTCTGGTCAGCACTTCTCCGGTTCGTGGGTCTCGAACGCTGGTCTCGAAGGCCAGCACGCCAAACGGGACGTCGTCCGTCATCCAGATATCGCGTCGATGGACGGTCCTCGGAAGGTTTCCTGTCGCCGGCTGGCTGACCTCTCCGGCCGCCTGGATGCAGCGGAACCTTTCCGTTCGTCCCAGGAGCGGACGATCGACATAACGAACGACCTTTCCGGTATATCGGGGACCTTGTTCCGCAGCGATCGCTTTCGGGTCCTTCGATCTCGCGACGCGTTCCGGCAAGCCGCGTAGAATCGTCTCGGCAATCGTTCCCGGTTCGGCTGGTGTGCCTTGCGACCAGGCAATGATGTCATGGAGCGGTCTGCTGTCGGGAAACGGTCGAAAGCCAGGAGGGCGGATATCGTCGCGATCGTCGGTGGCATCGATGGCAATCACCCAGTCCGACAGCACGGTGGATTGGCCGTCGGCTTCAATCCGCGTGCGAGTGACCCGGATCGGGACCAGTTGCCGACCTTCACCGGGTACTGTGGGGATGTCCGCGGAGGGGGCCGACTCCAATCGCAGTCGGACGAGATGTCCCGTGCTGCTGAGTCCTTCAAACTCGATCCAGTAGGGTTCTGGGGGGGCGTCGTCCGTTGCGGGGGGCAACGCGCGAATCCAGGAATAAAACGGCTGGGGAGTCAGCTTCGGATCGGAATAGTCGATCCAGCCGGCGAGCGTCATCAATTCGAACAACCACGGTTGTCGCCAGGGACTGGAGAAGGGATACCAGGCCGAGAACACGGACCAGCCGAGCAGCACGCAGCAGAAGATCCGTCCACGAAGCTCGGGCCGCCAGGCGTCGAGTGCGGGGATCATGGCCAGCAGCCAGAACGGCGTCAGCCACAACATCCAGCGCAGCGCCACGCTCACGCCGCCGTAGTTGTAGTTCTCCGTCTTGGTGAGAAAGAAGACGAACAGCGCCCCGGTCAACAGGCATCCCAGGGCGTGGAACACGCGAAGCGGCGATTCCGTCCAGGACTTCGGGATCAGCCAGCCACCAAGGGTGAGCAGATAAATCGGCGTCAGCGACCAGATGCCGTGGTGGCCGATGGTGCAGTGCAGGATGTAGACCAGCAGGTCGTCCTTCGCCTGATCGATGCCCCGCGGGTTCATCCAATAACTGGGCATGCCGTTCTCAAAGAACTCGTACTTCTCGGTGCCGTAGTACATGTAGAACGGCTTCCATCCGCCGGTCGCCAGATAGTTCGTCACGAAAAACGCGGCGAGGGGAACGATGGCCGCGGGCACGAACCAGATGGCTGTCTGGCGCAGATTGTGCCGCGCGAGCAGGACAAACGCCGCCAATCCGAACAGCGCCGCTGTCAATTCGACGCTGCATGTGCAGGCCGCCCACCAACCGGCGAGAGCATACTGCCATCCACTCTCGCTCCCCTCGACGAGAATTCGAATCAGCGCATAAAGCGCAAACACACAACAATACGCGGCGGGCGTATGGTTGTTGAGCGTGACCAGAAACGGCTGCAGCAACGTCGCCAGCGAAGCGGAAATAATCAGAAAGTAACGGGCGAAGTCCGAGAGCGCATATCGGTCGAGCAATCGCGTCAGCAGCACAAGCGCAATCGTCGCCGGCAGGAGGTTGACCAGGACGATGAGCAGTCGTGTTGTCGCCAGAAGATGAGCGTCGAGAGTCCAACGGAGCGTGTGCGTGATGCCCCAATACAGGCCGGCCACGAGGGTCGACAGCAGCGGTGGCTTCGTCGAATAGAAGTGCTCTTCATGACGCACGAGATCGATCGTGTCCCAGCCCTGTTTCCGGCGGATCTCGTCGATCTGATACGTCCCGCGATGCACCAGCGACCAGACGGTGGTCCAGCGGGAGCGGTCATTGGCGCTTTGGAGCGGTTCGGCTTCAATGACGCGCGCCAGGTTCAATGCAGTGGCCGCAACGATGATCAGCGCATAGTGCCAATGGCGCCGCGACCGCCGCTTCAGTTGATCGAATTCCGCTGACAGGTCCGTAGACATAGGCTCGCATACCGTGGCCGGTCCTCATCGGTGCGACCGGCGGCGCTCTACAGCAATTCTCGAAGGTGAAAGTGGTGCCGGCCAAGTTTGCCGCCGTAATTTCCCGCCGTAATCCGCAGCACGCCGGAACATGCCGCGGCTGCGTGCAGACCGGCACGCATCGCTTTCTGGACGGCTGCGAACGACAAGCCGTCGATGACCAGTTCATACACGCACTGGCAATCGACTGGCAACGCGGAGTCCGTCAAGGCGCGCACGGTCGGGCAGTAGGGATCATTCGTGCTGGCGCGGAGCTGAGGGTACCGTGAGCCGACTTTGCTGCCGGAGCGGACGATTCCGCCGGGGAATGGCAGGACGGCGTCTGGAACGTCTCGGGCGGCCGCTGCCGCGGCCTCGGCCGCTGCAAGCGTGGCTCGCGCGTCCGTTCCACACAGAATGAGATTGCCGCCGCCGACCCCGTCGCAAATACGAAAGCGATCCTCGCACACGAACTCACCGTCCATGACGGGGATCCGCCAGTAGCGACGGTCGCTGAGTTTCTTTGAGGATTGCAGGCCATCGCCAAAATACCTCAGGGCGCCTCCGACGGGCACGCGGGCGGTCCGCATCTCGTCAGCCAGTCCGTCATAACAGGCCGTGGTGGGACAGGTGAGAACGTTCTGCCCGACGCGGCCAACCAGCGCCTTAGCCAGTCCCTTGGTGTTGAAAGCAAAGGCCAACACGCTTATGCCCGGGCGTCCATCGGGCGTTTCTTCGGGCGGCACGGCGCGCTCAACAGCCGCCTCGGCATCGCAGCCGATCACGCTCGATGCATAGCCGCAAAACTCTCGTGCTGCAGTTTCGGCCCAAGTCGGGGAATCGGCCGTGATGACGACCCGCGCACCGGCCATCGGAAATGCTTCCGCAAACGTATCGACGACTTCGACCTGATTCAGAGTCAGCATTTCGAACCGCGGCCTGAGCCAGTGCACGTGACGATTGCAGAAACAGAAGGCACGACCGCGCACTTTATCAGGCTCGCAACCGCTTTCACCAGCATAGGCGAGCACTGCCGGCCAGTTGACGTTGTCTCCGCACAGACGATCCGTGCGGCACAACCAGGAACACCTGTCAGGCGGGACTCTTGAGGAGTGGATCCTTGGACCAGGTCGCGGTCAGATGGGGCCGTGCCGCAGTTTGGGACCGGGGAACTCCTTATAGACACCGCAACCCATATGGGTGTACATTAAGGTGCATACGTCAACCAGCGATGAATTGCCGACGAGCGCTGCGTCGGCATTGCCCTTTTCCGGAGGAAGCACGTATGGTCGGGCCGTGTTTTCAGTTGACGCTGGTAGACAATCATCCGCTCTACTTGGAAGCGCTGACTCGGCGCCTCAGCGAGACGCCGGATTTGCGCGTCGTCGGTATCGCAGTCGACTCCGAAACAGGAATCGCCTGTGTCCAAGAGCATGAACCACACCTTGTGGTCATCAACGTCGACATTCCCGGTCGTGGCGCCTTCGCAATGGCCGATGTGTTACGGCGGCGTGTGCGGTCGACGCGTGTCTTGTTCTGGGGGGATTACTTCAGTGACGTCCTTCTGGACGAAGCCCTGCGGTTGAACGCGGCGGGGTATCTGCTCACCGACGAACCGACGGCCGCGATCGTCGATGCATTGCGTTCCGTTTGTCGGGGGCAAACGGTCTTCTCGCCCACCATTGCCGAGCGGCTGGCGTTCGATCCCGATTCGGGACGATACGTTGCGAAATACCATAACGACTTGGCGACGCTCACGGGCCGCCAGTTCGCCGTGCTCCGCCGTCTGGCGCGAGGCGAAAGCGTGAAAGACGTGGCCAGAGCAATGGCATTGTCCGAACGCGCCGTCGAAAGTCACAAATACCGCATTATGCGGCGGCTCGGCATTCATGATCGCGTCGAACTGGCCCGGTATGCCATTCGCGAAGGTCTGGCGGTGCCGTAAACTCGAGCTTGTCAGTCCATCCGTGATGCTTCAGGCACACCGCATGGCCGGGTGACGCTGGTTTCACCAGCGCGTCGTCGGATAAGTTGTCCGAACGTCGGCAGACGGTGAAGGCCGCCGTTGCACACACACGAATCGGGCAGCGACCGCTCATCAGACGGAATCTGCGATGACCAACATGCGTCTGAACCGACGGCAGTTCGGCGCCGCCTGTGCGAGCACCGTTGCAGCGACGGTCCTGTCCCGCTCCACCCTGGCGGCGGAGCGGGCGTTTCGCCTTAATGGCATCGTCGCTTCCTGTATGTATGGCAAAGCGCCGCTGGCGGAAATTCTCCCGGAGGTCCGCAAGTGTGGGGCGGAGACCATCGAACTCTGGGCGGCGCCGCACGGCAGCCAGCGCGAAGAAATCGACGAACTCGGCGAAGAGCGCGTCAGGCAAATGCTCGCCGAACACGACATCCAGCTCGGGAGCGTCACATGTTTCAAGCTGGGCCTGTTCGGCATGCAGAACGAAATGCGGCTCGTGAAGCGACTGGGCGGCGATATGGTCATCTGCAACAGCGGTGGTCCGGCCGGATTGGAAGGGGACCAACTTCGTGCAGCGATTGCCATGTTCGCCGAGAAGCTCAAACCGCACGTTGAAGCCGCCGAGGAAATCGGCGTCACCATCGGTATCGAGAACCACGGCGGCGGATTGATCAGCTCACCCGAGTCACTGGAAATGATCATGGATGCCCTGCCGTCCGAGCGGCTGGGCATTGCCTTGGCGCCCTATCACCTGCCGCAGGACACGGACGTCATCAGCCGATTGATTCGCCGTCTGGGCTCGCGGCTGGTGCACTTTCAGGCGTGGGAACATGGCATGGGGTGCATGGTCAAACTTCCCAAGGACCAGGAGCTGCTGCAGCTGCCGCACCGCGGTCCGCTCGACTGGGTTCCGCTTCTTTCAGCACTGAAAGAGATTGATTACGCCGGCCGTACGGAAATTTTCATGCACCCGGTGCCGCGCGGCGTCCCGATTCTCGATTCCACCGCGGCCGTCACCGCAGAGATCAACCAGGCACGTGAGTACCTCGAAGAGTGTCTGGCGCAGATCTGAGACGTACACGCGGCGACATCTCACAAGGCGGTCGTCTGCCCGCGAAGAATCAGTTCCTGTTTCTGGGATTCCACCCTCGGATCGTTTTGTGACGCTTGATAAACAATTGCGAACTGTCGTAGTCTGGCAGACGCCATGCGGACCATGCGGACCATGCGTTACCTGCTGTTGCTGGCTTATCTTGCCGGTCATACCGGGTTGCCGCTTTCTGCGCCGAGCGGCGCGTGTTGTTGTTCCGCCGGGAACGGTCGCTGTTGCTGTGCCGAACAACGCGCGGCTGCTGGTGGGAGTTGTTGTTCAACTCAACCGAAGAGTTGCTGCTCTGAAAAAAAGCAGTCGTGTTGCAGGTCGACGGACAACAACAAGAAAGAGACGGCGCCGGCATTCGTCCCCTGCAATTGTCGTCACGACGCGACTCCGGGAACGATCTTGTGTTCCGATCCGCGTCTCCTGCCGCGTCTCTATGCTCTGCTGACGGTCTCTGCGGGAGACCGCGTGTCCCCGCCGACCGACCCGGCGGCTCCGCATGTGATTCATGCTCCTGACGATCCTGTGCCGCGCGCGGCCGCTTGACGGATCGTTGTGTTTGATTGGATCGGTTTCGTCCCCGAGCGAAGCAGGTGTTCGTATCCGGATTGTGAGGCGGGCGCGGCTGTCCGCTATCAATCGTCATCGCGAGGGGCGTCACGTTCGCGCAAACTTTCGGCGCGGCTCGATGCTGCGCCCGTCAGGAGACCTGTTTCCATGCCACGTCCACGACGAGGGTTCACCCTCATTGAATTGCTGGTGGTGATTGCCATCATCGCCATACTGATTTCACTCTTGTTGCCTGCTGTACAGCAGGCGCGGGAGGCGGCCCGCCGGACTCAATGTAAGAACAACCTCAAGCAATTAGCGCTCGCGCTGCACAACTACGAATCGGCACATCGCGTCTTTCCCCCGGGAGCCTTGGGCTATCCATATGTCTGGTCGGCGCACGCTCAATTGCTGCCGTTCGTCGAGCAGGACAACCTGCGAAATCTGTTGAACTACGATGTGCCGCCGCTCACAGCGTTCAACTCGGGGGCGTTCGATGCGACGATCGTGCAAGGCAATGATGATGCGGCGCGCAACCGATTGACGCTCATGGTGTGTCCCAGCGACAGCGATGCGGTCCCCAACTCGATTTATGGGGGGATCAGCTATCCCGCCTGCACTGGGTCCGGTCTCAACAACTTGAATATCGCCACGGACGATGGCTCGGTCACCAACGCTGACGGCGTTGTCTATCAGCGATCCAGCACGCGGTTTCGCGACATCACCGACGGGACCACGAATACCGTCCTGTTTGGGGAACAACTGATCGGCGACGGCCAGAACGCGGCTCCCGCCGGGAACGACTATCGCCATCGCGTCGTGGAACTCCCAATGGGCACGCAAACGACGCTCACCGCGTGTGATCCCTCGACGGCGCCGGCCTGGTCCGGTCAGCGCGGCGCGAAGTGGATCAACGGTCACCTCGCCGACACGATGTATAACCACTATCACCCGCCCAACGCCGACGTGCCGGACTGCCACAATGGCTTCCACAACTTCGCCCTGGTGAGCGCCCGCAGCGCACATACCGGTGGTGTTCAATCGGCGCTCTGCGACGGCAGCGTGCGGTTCATCGGCGAGAACATCGACCTCGCGCTCTGGCGCGGGCTCGCCACCCGCTCCGGCGGCGAAGTCCTCGGCGAATTCTAAAGGACATTCGTTTTCCCCCCGGCCGGAATGCCATTCCGGTCGGGGGAACCTCCGAGCCGCGACCGTCAGCGACCGGTCTGTGTCGTCTGTATGACGCCTATCTGAACGTGGAACCTCTGAAAGAAACACTCTCACCTAAAGCGGCACGCCGTCTTGACTCACCTTAAAGTTTGAGGTATCACCCTGCCGATGGGATACCTGTAACCGTGAGGCATGGAGGGGCGCGTGATGGCGAACCGGCGGACCAATCCCGATTTTCTCAACGGCGTCCCGGAGTTGCTGATTCTGCAATTGCTGGAGCAGCGGCCGATGTACGGGTACGAACTCGTCCAGGCGATCGTTCGTTCGACGGGAGAGCGATTGGAGTTCGGCGAAGGATGCATCTACCCGCTGTTGCACCGGCTGGAGAGCGAAGGCACGCTCACGGCGCGGCGGCAGCAGGTCGGAGGCCGGGAACGCGTGGTGTACCGCGTGACCCGCAAGGGAAAAGGCAAACTGGCTGAGGCAGCCGCCCGTTGGAGGCACGTCGCCGCAGCCGTCACTATGGTTTTGCAAGGAGGCATCCATGAGCAGCGTCAACCTGGCATCGCTTAACGATCTGCGGACAACCCTCATTCGCCGTGGGATTCCCCCGCGGTACGCCCAGCGCGTCACCGCCGAGCTTCACGATCATGCCGCCGACATCGCCGCGCAAGGCGAACGTGCGGACGACCGCTTGGGCGACCTGTCGCAACTGGCCGACGAGATCACGCACACGTTTCGCCAACGCACATTTGCGGGCCGGCACCCGTGGCTGATGTTCGTGCTGCTGCCGTTCCCGCTGGCCGTGCTGGCGTGTGTCGGCACAATCATGGGATACTTTGGATCGGTCATGCTGGTCGCCAAGCTGCTGGAGTTGCCCCCCAACCTGCCCGAAGGTCGAGCGGCCGTACTCCTGCGACTCGTGGCCGTGCTGTTGCCCACGCTCTCGACCGCCGGTGTGACCTATTGCGTCTGCCGCGCTGCAAGAAGGGCCGGCTTGCACTGGACGAGGGCCGCTCTGGCCTGTCTGCCGGTCCTGCTCTTCGCCGCAATGACGCTGAGCGTGTTCCGCCCTGACCCGAGCGGCCAGTCGGACGGCCTCTATATGATTGGATTCTTCGTCCCCTACGTGATGGGCAACGTCTTCAGGAATCTGGGCTGGCAGCAGGCGCTGCAAACACTGGTGCCGATGCTCGTCATTGGCTGGA
>JAHBXU010000860.1 GCA_019636315.1 Planctomycetaceae bacterium
GCGACTCCGGGGGAACGAACTCCTCGCCGCAAATTCGTCAACGTTTTCGAGGTCCGCCCGCCGGTGGATGTGGTGCCGCCGGCAGTCTGGAGCCGCTACGAGGCCGACCTCGGCGAGCTGTTCGCCTTACTCCGCGACAAACGCTACGCGGAACTTCAAGGAAGGCTGGCAAAGCGGCTGGCGGGGGCACTGCGGGCAACGCCGGCGTCAGATGCGCCGTTGCTGCCGGTCGAGATTGCCGTCGACAACGAATCCGATCCCGATGCGACGGTCCTGCATATTCAGGCGGACGACACGCCCGGTTTCCTTTACGAACTGACCAATGCCCTGAGTCTGAGCGACACGTCGATCACGCGTGTTCAGATTCAATCCCTCGGGCGGCAAGTGATCGACACACTGCACGTCACCGACGCCCGCGGGCGGAAGATTACGGAGCCCCGCCGCGTTCGCGAGCTCCGGGCGGCCATCGTGCTGATCAAGCATTTCACGCAGTTGTTGCCGTCATCGCCGAATCCTGAAGCGGCTCTGCTGCATTTCCGTGAGCTGCTGGAGCAGTTGTTTTCGCAACCGCAATGGATCGATCAACTCTCCGAGCTTCAGCAGCCCGATGTCCTGAAGGCACTCGCCAAGCTGCTCGGTGTGAGCGACTTCCTCTGGGATGATTTTCTGAAGCTGCAGCACTCGAACCTGTTTCCAGTCATCACCGACTTGCAGGCGCTCCAGCAGCCCAGGAGCAAGGCTCAGTTGGAGAGTGAACTTCAGGACGACCTCGCAAACGCCGCCGACCACGATTCGGGCAGGCGCCGGTTGAACGCGTTCAAAGACCGGGAGATGCTGCGCGTCGACCTGCGGCACATACTGGGGCTGCAGGACAAGTTTGGGATGTTCTCGCGCGAGCTGACCGACATCGCCGAAGTGATTGTCGAGTATGCGAGACGGATGTGCGACGACGAACTGCAAGTCCGCTATGGGCGGCCCCGCTCCACCGATGGCGGTCCATCGGCGCTGGCTGTTTGCGCCCTGGGCAAGTTTGGCGGCTGCGAGTTGGGGTTTGCCTCCGACATCGAGTTGATGTTCGTGTATGAACATGACGGACAAACGGACGGCGACGAGTCGATTTCCACACTCGAGTTCTATCAACATCTGGTTGAATGTTTCCGCAAGTCGATCTTTGCCAAACAGAAAGCTGTTTTCGAGGTCGATTTGCGTCTCCGTCCTTACGGACGCGCTGGCAGCCTGGCGGTGTCGCTGGAAACCTTCGAGAAATACTTCAACCCGGACGGCCCGGCATGGCCCTATGAGCGTCAGGCGCTCATCAAGCTGCGACCGATCGCCGGTGATCTGGAGTTTGGGCAACGCGTGGTCGACGTCCGCGACCGACTGATCTATACCGCACAGCCGTTCGACATCGCTTCCATGCGGGCCATGCGTGAGAAACAGAATCGGCAACTGGTCGAAGCGGGGGCGTTCAATGCCAAGCTGAGCCCCGGCGGGCTGGTCGATTGCGAATACTTCGTGCAGGGCCTGCAGATGACATATGGTCACCGAGATCCATCATTGCGGGTGACCAACACCCGCGACGCACTCAAGGCCCTGCAATCTGCGGGGATCATCACTGAGGAAGAACGCGTGCGGCTGCGCGATGCGTACCGCTTTTTGCGGCGGGTGATTGACGCCTTGCGGATGGTCCGCGGCGACGCCCGCGATCTGACGGTGCCGGACGTCCATACAGAAGAGTTTGAGTTTCTCGCGCGCCGGCTTGGCTATGACCACCAGGTCCCCCTGCTCGCACAAGACATTGAACGCTATTCGGAGGACGTTCGCAGTTTCTCCAATCGATTCGAATCCTGGACCGACCGGGAATCGTCGCGGGAGGTCCCGTCTCGATGACCGATGAACTGATGGCTCCGGGACGGTTGGCGCAAGGTTATGTCATCGTTCTGCCGGGAATTGAAGGCCACAGCTTTCTGAATCGCAGCATCGTGCGCGGTCTCGTTGCGGGTGGAGTCCCGTTTGGAATCGAAATCTACGACTGGACGACGGGACTGCTGGGATATTTTCGCAACCTGCGTGATCGGACGCGGCATCGGACGCAGGCGGAGGTGATTGCCGGCAAGATCGCCCATTACCGTGAAGAACACCCCGCGCAGCCCGTGTATCTAGTCGGCCACTCGGGCGGCGGAGCCATGACGCTGTTCACACTGGAACGTTTGCCAGCCGCCGTGCAAGTGAACGGTGGCATTATGCTCGTTCCTGCGATCTCCCCCGACTACAACGTGTCGCCCGCGCTTGCTGCAACCCAGCGGGGGTTGTGGAGCTTCTCCTCCTGGGGGGATATCTTCATTGTCGGGCTGGGCACTCTCCTGTGCGGAACGTGCGACGGAAAGCACTGTCCTTCCGCCGGAATGACCGGCTTTTCCTCATCGGTCCGCGCGGCTCATCGTCCACACGGTCCGGGACCGGTTCTGCACCAGGTGCCGTTCCGTCGCA
>JAHBXU010000862.1 GCA_019636315.1 Planctomycetaceae bacterium
CGCTCCAGACGGATGTCGCCGTGACGATTGACCAGCCGGATGCCTCGACCGATCGCAGGCTTGTCGGCGCGTGGAACATTGCCGTTCTGCACCGCCACCTTCCCACTGGGGGTTCCATCCGGCCGAAAGACCTGCATCTCGCCCGTCGACTGGTCGAGGAAAGCCATCAGGTGGACTCGTCCCCCTTCCTTCGTCAAATCCTGAACATGGTCCACAGAGGCGACGTTCGTCTCTTCCCGGACCGCGGCGATCACGCGGCGCCACGATTCAAACCGCCATCCCTGGCGTCGGTCGTCTGCCGCGACTTGCGGATCGATCCCAATTGCGAACACAAAGTTGGGTGTCTGCGTCCATGAGAGCTCGAACTCGATCACGGCCTGCTCCGGCAGATTCAAGTTGCCCGTCAGCATGGCCCCCTCGCTGTTGGACCAGACGTGCGCGCCTTCCTCGCGCCACTCACCTGAGGTGACTTGCCAGTCGGTCAGTCCGGACAAGCTGGGGAAGATCAACAGGGGATTGTCATCCAGTCGCGAGATGCGGCGAATCTGCTCGCGGCGAATTGTCAGCGGGCCGAAGTGCCGCGCGTCGAACCCGACATTCTCGGCCGACCAATCGGTAAATCGTCCGGTCAGAACGTCTCCTCCCATCAGTTCCAAGGCAAACTCTCCCTGCGGCTTGGCCGGCGGAGACACGGCTGGATAATGCAACGACGACACGGCATGCGCCTCAAACTCAAACGGCAGCGTGAAGGCGGTCCCCTGCCAGCGAATCACGTTCGGATCGGCAGAGGCTTGCAGCACTCCATCGACCGTGTCGCCGGAGTCCAGCGTGAGAACTCCTGCGGGCGGCGCAGCCTCCGCGGCACAGGGGACCCGCGCCCCGCAGGCCAGCCACCACGCACAAGCGAGTCCCGGAATGATCAAACGCACCAACTGCATGGGTCACCGCTCGTAAATGGGGAGCAACCGATAATTGACCGCCAGCGCCAGCAGCGACAACGTGGTCGAGACCGAGACGCCGTGCGTGCCGGGGAAGCTTCCGTCAGGCTGTTGAGATGCCTTCAATTGCCGGATCAGGTTCTTGTTCCACTTTTCCCAGGAGTCGAGATCTCCCTGGAAGAGGGCCTGTGCCTGGTAATAGTTCTGATACTCAACGCCGCCGTGCCCGGAACTTCCCCCTTGAATCCGGTCGGTCAAATAGCCGAGCGTGGCCTTGTATTGCGGGAGATCCTTTCGCCGTGAGATGGCGTACACGAGAGAGCCGATTGAGATGCGGGCCAGCGATTCATCGAACCCGCCGATCCCGCCCGAGTAGGCAACCTGCCCGGACGGTGCGGTCATTGACACATAATACGCAATCGCGCCGTCGATCGATTCGTCCGGCACTTCGATCCCCGCATTGCGTGCCGCGAGCAACCCCATCAGGACGGCCCCTGCAACGGACGTGTCCGCATCATTGCCGTCGGGCGAGTATCGCCAGGCCTTCTGCGAGTTCTTCTTCTGCGACGTAACGGCCGCGCGAACAGCCAGTTCCAGCGAACTGCCGATCGACCGTTGATTCTTTCCGCCCGGGTCACTCCACAAGTTGCGGTCGTCCACCGTCCCGTACGCCTCGGCGATCGCCAGCATGGCGAAGCCGTGATGATACATGCTGTTGCCGAAATAACCGGTCGATTCGTTCTGTTCCGAGATCATGCTCCGCAGCCCGCGGCGAATGTGCCCCGCATACTTGCCGAAATTGGGATCTTCGCCCGAGGCCAGAAAGCACATCACGGCCATCCCGGTGATGCCCGCGCCGCTCTGCCCCCCGTTCCATGCACCCGAGTCGTTCTGCGTCTTGGCCAGATACTCCAGCCCCCGGTCATACATCTCGCGCACATCCCGCGGCACCGAACTGCCGGTATGAATGTCACCGAACTGTGCGAACGCCGACACCGATGGCGAGAGCACAAACACAATCAACAGGAAATGGAAATGAACGATGCTCATGGTTTTTATCATTGAAAGAAAATGACTCGATCACCCATCTCCCGAAGGCGGATGGCTCGCTTGACATCGGGCTCTGGTTGGAGAATCCGCTGCATTTGCTTCCACCGCCGATCGCCTACAATCAGTTTCAGATCACTTTCCATCCTGGCCATTTGTTGCTGTACAATCGTCAAGTCGTTCTTGTTGGCATCGGGCAGCGACTGGTACGGCGGGATCGCCTTTGTCTGCTCCATGACCAGAACCACGATCTGCTCATACTCGTCCGCGGTGACGCTCATCGTATTGGCAATACTTAACACCACCGTCTTGACAAGTTCGCGGTAATGCTCCCGTTCTCGCTCCCGGATGACAGAGAGTTGCTCAGCGGTGAGAATTGTGGGCAGCGACTTGCGGAGCAGCGACCCTTCTCCGTGCAGCCCGCCGAGATAACGCTCTCGTAGCGGCACCATGTCACAATGCACTCGTTGCAACTCGTCGAGGGACGTGACCTTGCCGGGA
>JAHBXU010000863.1 GCA_019636315.1 Planctomycetaceae bacterium
CGGCGTCCCGGGCGTCACGGGCCGCCTGATCGGCAAGCAGCGTCTCCAGCGAAATCTCACATCCCTGCTCGGCAAGCTCCCGTTGTCGGCGGCGGGCGCGGACCTCGGGGTCGGCGGTGAGGAAGAACTTGCATTCCGCATCAGGAAACGCAACGGTCCCCTGATCGCGGCCGTCGCAAACGACGTTGCCGGCAGCGGCCAGCGTGCGCTGAAGCGCCACCAGAGACGCACGGACATCCGCGTTCTGCGCAATGAGCGACGCGGTTTCGGTGGTTTCCGGCGTGCGCAAGCTCTCCGTCACATTGCGGCCGTCAACCAGTGTACGACCATCCGGAAACTCCATGCGGAGCGACGCAGCCAGCCGGGCGACCGCCGGATCGTTGGCCGGGTCGATCCCCCGTGCGAGGCACTCGGCGGCGACGGCCCGGTACATGGCGCCCGTATCGAGATATGCGAAGCCCAATCGTTCCGCCAAAAGACGGGCGGTCGTGCTCTTGCCGGTTCCTGCAGGTCCGTCGATGGTGACAATCATGTGGGCGCCAATGGTGAGGCACAAAGTGCGGACGGCGACCGACTCTTGAGGATCCGGCCGAGGCGTCGCCGATTGATGATACCCGGCGGTGCGGGTGCTTGGCGATGGTGGGGTGCGTCAGTATACTGACTGGTCGACGTGACGTTTCGTCTTCGCCAAGCTATTGAGGAGCGCGTTCTTGCTGGCCGGACCCTTGTTCAGTCGAGAAGTGCTGATCGCACCTCGCCAGGCGAAGCATTTCATCATGCGCTCCGCCTATATCGCCGGTCTGTTTGTGCTGATGTACACCGCCGGACAGATTACCTTCGGATGGCAGGCGGTCCGCACGGTGGGGTCTGTGTCTCGCTTTGGAATGTTCGTCTTCCAGGTTTTTGCACTCGTCCAGCTCACCCTGGTGATGGCGTTTTCGCTCCTGGCCGCGGCGGGAAGTGTGGCGCAGGAGAAGGACCGACGCACGCTCGTCCTGCTCCTGATGACGGACTTGCGCGATCGGGAACTGGTGGGGGGAAAGCTGCTCGCCAGCCTGCTGTCGGTGATCGTCCTCATCGTCGCGTCGATCCCTGTGTTTTTCATGGTTTCCATGCTTGGCGGCTCGACCGTGCAGCAGATTCTGTGGGTGCAGGCCGTGTGTGCTTTAGCGGGCCTGGCGGCAGGAAGCTGGGGCGCCCTGGTCGCCTTCTGGCGCGAGAAGACATTTCAAACGCTGGCGCTTGGTGCGCTGGGCATCGTCTTGTCGATTGGAGTGATCGAGGGGGTGATTGCGGCCGTCGGACCCGACTCACCGCTGGCGGTCATCGGCGTGCTTAACCCGTATCGGATTTTGCTCGGCAGCATCCTCAATCCCCTGGAATCGGCGACCGCAGGCGGTTTGGAGACGGCCGTGGCGGCCAGTCTCATCGGGCTGGCCGCGCTCAGCGCCGGATTGATGATCCTGACCACCATCATGGTGCGGCGCTGGAATCCTTCCAAGTCGGTCTATCAGGACGCGGCTGAAGATTCTGCATCAACGTCGACACGGGCCCGAACACGGGTCATCTGGAATTCTCCTTTGATCTGGCGGGAGATTCGCACGCGGGCCTATGGACGGAAGATCTTCCTGATCAAGTTGGCCTATCTGATCCTGACCGCGTTTGTCGTACAGTTCCTGCGGCAGTCGGCCGGCAGCGACACCATGGTTCTCGGAATGATCTCAGCGCCGGGGTTCGCCTTTGTCGCCTTAACGCTTGTGGGTTTGATGCTGGTCAATGCTCAGGCGGTGACATCCGTCACGTCGGAGCGGGACGGCCAGACACTGGAGTTGCTCCTCGTGACCGATGTGACCGCGAAGGAGTTTGTGTTCAGCAAACTGGGCGGCGTGTTCTACAACACCAAGGAAGTGATCCTTGTTCCGCTGCTCCTGGTGCTGTGGTACGCCGTGCAGGGAAACGTCACCGTGGAGAACACCATCTACGCGGTGCTGGGGTACCTGGCGGTGGTGTTCTTTGCGGCCATGCTCGGATTGCATGCCGCGTTCTCGTACGAAAGTTCGCGAACCGCCATCGCCAACAGCCTGGGCACGATGTTCTTTCTGTTCATTGGGATTTTCATCTGCATGATGTTGATGGTGGAAGCCCAGGCGTCGTTTTCGCTTCAGTTCCCGCCGTTCCTGATGTTCATTCTCGGCGGAAGCCTGGGATTGTATGCGTCGCTGACGGCACGTAATCCGTCGTCGGCACTGGCGCTCGCCGCGGGCATTCTGCCGTTCTGCACGTTCTACGCGATCACAGCGTTCCTGCTGGGAGAATCGCTGTCGGTGAGTCTGATGGTCGTGTCGGCGTATGGTTTCCCGACAATCGCGATGCTCGTTCCCGCGGTGAGCGAATTCGATGTTGCGCTCGGCCGGGCGACGCTTGATAAAGGTTAGGCCGGTCTTGGTTCCCGTCCGCCTCACGCCGTCACGCTTCTGCGTTCCCC